>JAKOSN010000202.1 GCA_029777335.1 Planctomycetota bacterium | reverse complement strand
TCCGGTTGATAGGCATCCTCGTCACCCAGATGCCATTTCCCAAAGATGCCTGTGGTATAACCCGCCGACTTCAGCACCTGCGCAATCGTAGTGGCCTTGAGGCTCATCCGCTCGCGTTCCATGATGGTGTGAGTGACCCCGGAACGAAACTCATGGCGCCCCGTCATCAAGGCGGAGCGGGTCGGTGCACAGGTGGGGCTGACATGGAAATCGGTGAAGCGAACACTCTGTTTGGAGAGCGCATCCAGGTTGGGTGTTTTGATGATCGGGTTTCCGTGGCACCCGAGTTCGCCATAGCCCTGATCGTCGGTCATGATGAGGATGATGTTGGGGCGGCCTGGCAAGGGGGTATCTGCTGCTCTGCTCTCCTTCCAACCTCCCTGGAAGAGAAGTACGCTAACAACTAACCACAGCGAGTATGGGGTGATTCGGAACACGATTCCTCCAGGTTTTTTGGGTGAAGGGAAGCATCCTCAGGGGCGGGGCATCTCGACGGCGTGGTGAGCAAGGGGGACTCCGGTCGCCCTGGCACAACCGCTTGCCGGCTCGTTTCTTCTTTTACCCCGCCGGCCGATGTGGTCCTAGCAAAATTCTCATCATTTTGCAGACGGTCGCGCTTCTCGCTGGTGCGAACGTGTTCCTGAACTCCCTGTGCGGAAGGCGGTATCCTTCTTGTTGCAGGGGATCTATAGAATGCAACTCCGCATTGAGACGCGGTTCTTCCCACTCTCCAGGAGGTGATCGTGATGCACGCCATGAAGACCCCGTTGGTTGGGCTTCTGGTTTTTCTCAGCCTGACCATTCCCGGACGGTGGAGCCGGGCTCAGGAGCTCGGTCAACGTGCGGAGAAGACGGTGTACTTTCCCCCACCGGAATCAGCAGGCGGCTGGCGCGTCCTGCGCGATGCTGAGAAGATTCGCCGCGTGGCTGGAATGGATCCGCAAAAACTCGCGGAGTTGGAGCGCTGGTTAGTCCAGTCTGATCGAAGAGATTTTGCCGCCGTCGTCATTCGCCGTGGGTACATTGTTCTGGAGGTGGAACGCAAGCACAGCGCAAAAACCGACACGGGGAATGTTAAATCCTGTGCCAAGGCCATCTGCGCCACGGTGCTCGCGATCGCCTCGGAGGAAAGTCAGAAGGGACGTCTCCCGCGCAAGATGTCGTTCGACGATAAAGCGTTTGATTACATCCCCTGGGCGCAACCGCTGAGCGATCCGCGCAAAGCCCAGATCACGGTGAAACAACTCCTCAACCACACCTCGGGATTGACGCCGGAATCAACGGGTGCCCCCAACAAGGGGCCGTGGCAGTGGATCCTTGGCCACACCGGCGATCGGAAAACCACCCAGCTGGCCTTCGATCCAGGGAAGGATCTTGGCTATTCGACCCACGGGCTCTACCACGCGTCGCTGGTGTGCGAGACCGTCACCGGGATGCCTTATGATCGCTACGCTCAGGAACGGTTGCTCAAGCCGATCGGAATCGAGAAGTGGTGGTTTGAGGGGTTCGAGGGGGACGCCAAGCACGGCAAGCATCCGTCGCATGCGGTTGGACTAGCAGCCCGTGATCTCGCTCGCATCTGTTACTGCATGCTCCACAAGGGGCGCTGGCAGGAACGCCAGGTGATCCCGCGCTGGTTCATTGACCAGACCGCCAAACCAACGCACGAAGTGAAGGGGATCAAGAGTTTTCATCGCGATGCGGAATCGTGGTCGCACGGGTGGGAGTTGCCGGCACGGCTCAGTGACGGCCGAGGGAAGGGCCTTCCCGGCGATGCGCGGTTCAAGCCAGGGTCTGGGGGGCAATTGATTGCCTTTGTCCCCAGCCTCGATCTTGTGGTGGTGCGGCAAACGGGGAGCAGTGGGGAATGGGAATTCGAGGACTACCTGCGTCGTGCTGTGCAGGCTGTTGTCCGATGAACGAAGCGAGGATGCGTTTGGTGTGGTTTCCTCGCGGGGGTCTTTCCGTGGTAGCAGTGGACACACCATGACGCATCTCCTTTACCCTTTGCGCTGGGAGAGTTGTTGATGCGTGTTTGGCCCGGAAGTCCCTATCCGCTTGGAGCCACCTGGAACGGAGCAACGGTCAACTTTGCTCTCTTCTCGGAGCACGCGACCCAGGTGGAATTGTGTCTGTTCGATTCGGTTCATGACAAGGAAGAGTCGCACCGCATCGCCATCCCCAATCAAACCGATCAGGTCTGGCATGTGGCTTTGCCGGACGTGCGTCCGGGACAACTCTACGGCTATCGCGTGCATGGCCCGTACGCGCCGGAAGAGGGCCATCGGTTTAATCCCTCCAAGGTGGTGCTCGATCCCTATGCCAAGGCGGTCGGGCGCAAGGTCCGGTGGAGCGATGAAATGTTTGGGTATCGCATCGGCGATCCGGCGGAGGATCTCTCGATGGATACCCGCGATAATGCCCCCTTCGCTCCCCTGGGTGTGGTGGTCGATCCAGCCTTTACCTGGGGCGACGATCGTCCACCGGGGATTCCCTGGCACAAAACGGTGATCTATGAAATGCACGTGAAGGGATTCACGTGTCAGAATCCTGCCGTTCCAGACCTCTTCCGTGGCACCTACGCCGGGCTGACGACCGCGGCGGCCATCGACTACCTTCTCGATCTTGGCGTTACCACGGTCGAGCTGCTGCCGGTGCATCATCATGTGGATGATCGGCACCTGGTGGAACGCGGCTTGAGCAACTACTGGGGCTACAACACCCTGGCGTTTCTCGCACCGGACAATCGCTACACGTCGCATCCAGAAAACCCGGCGGAGTCGGTGCGGGAATTCAAGATGATGGTGCGCGCCCTGCACGCCGCGGGGTTGGAGGTGATTCTCGATGTGGTCTACAACCACACGGCGGAGGGGAGCCACCTGGGGCCCACGCTCTCGTTTCGCGGAATTGATAACTCCGCGTACTATCGGTTGGTGAAGGAGAACGAGCGTTACTACATGGATTACACGGGCTGTGGCAATACGCTTAACATGCTCCATCCTCGAGTGCTCCAGCTGATCATGGATTCGCTGCGCTACTGGGTGCTGGAGATGCACGTTGACGGCTTTCGCTTCGACCTGGCGAGTACCCTGGCGCGGGAATTGCACGAGGTCGATCGCCTGGGAGCCTTCTTCGACATCATTCACCAGGATCCAGTGCTGTCGCAGGTGAAGTTGATCGCCGAGCCGTGGGATCTGGGTGAAGGCGGGTATCAGGTGGGGAACTTTCCGATCGGTTGGACCGAGTGGAATGGGAAGTATCGCGATTGCATTCGTCGCTTCTGGAAGGGGGATGGCGACACCGCGGCCGAGTTTGCCACGCGGCTCTGTGGGAGTAGTGATCTCTACGCGCACAGCGGGCGCAGTCCGTATGCCAGCATCAACTTCATCACCTGCCACGATGGCTTTTCGCTCCAGGATCTGGTGAGTTACAACGAGAAACACAACGAGGCGAACGGGGAGGAGAACCGGGATGGAGCGAACGATAATCTGAGCTGGAATTGCGGAGTGGAAGGCCCTACGGAGGATGCCGCCGTGATGGCTCTGCGCGAGCGGCAGAAGCGCAATTTCATCGCCACGCTCTTTCTCTCGCAGGGGGTTCCGATGTTGCGCGCAGGCGATGAACTGAGCCACACCCAGCAAGGAAACAACAACACCTACTGCCAGGATAGCGAACTGACCTGGCTGAACTGGGAGTTGACTGCCGAGCAGCACGGCTTTCTGCACTTTGTGCGCCGGGTGGTGGCTCTGTGGAAAGAGCAGCCGGTGCTCCAACGGCGCAAGTTTTTCCAGGGGAGGCCGCTGCGTGGGGCGGAGATCAAGGATCTCACCTGGTATGAACCATCCGGGCAAGAGATGTCCAACGAGGCGTGGACGGCGAGTTCCCTTCGGTGTCTGGGAGTGCGCCTGGCCGGTGATCTGATTGGCGAGGTGGACTCGCGCGGGCGCAAGATTGTTGGCGATACCCTGCTGCTCTTATTCAACGCCCATCACGAACCGTTCCCCTTCACTCTCCCCGATCACGGGGTGAACGAGCAGTGGGAGTTGCTACTGGATACCAGCGATCCGACCCGCCAGGACGAGTTCTTTCCCATGGGAGAGGAGTTCGCACTGCGTGAACGATCGCTGGCGGTCTTCCGCTGGGTGCGTCGCGATCATGGTCCGGGAAGTGCCCATCAATGAGCGGACGGAGAAGGTAACCAGGCGTCGGGATGCGAGGTGAATCGCCAGGGCCCGACGCCTGGTCAGGGGGGTGTTCTTTCTACGATAGAGCGTGGGGAGCGGTTCAGGTCGTCGTCTTTTTCTTCTTCGCTTTGGAAATCTTGACGACGGTGGCCGTTTCGCCCTTGTGGCTTACGGTGACCGTTTGATTTTTGGCAAGATCGCTGACCGCAGCGGGCGTCACCTTCTGCTCTGTCTTTTTCCCGGAGACCTTCTCCACCTTGGTGGCGCTGGTGAGTTTGAACACCTTTTCGACTGGCTTCGCGCCCGTTTGTTTCTTGGCCGGGACGGTCCGGATCGTGAGGGTTTCTCCCTTCACCTCGACCACGGTTCCCTTGATGGGCTTGGCTTTCTTCTTCGCCTTGGCGGCATCGGCGGAAAGCGGAGTGAGGAACAACAAGGCGCCCGCAAGGGCACAGGCCAGTAACCGAACCATGCGCAATCTCCTCTGTGTGGAAGAAAGGATGCGAGCAGGCAGCCCTGGCAGTGAGTTCTGACTTGCTCTCTCCTTATCCAACCGCACCAGGAGCGAAAGGTTCCGCACGAGGAACAAACTCCTGTCCAAGCGCGCCACGGACGGTGGGGAACCCAGAAGGATAGTAAAAGACCGCAGAATTGAGACGATTTCCCCTATCGGGACATCCAGAGGGGAGCAGACAGAGGGAAGGAGGGAAGTAGTCTCGGCCGGATTCGAACCGGCGATCTCCACCATGTCAGGGTGGCGAGCACTCCAGGCTGCTCCACGAGACTGTGCAGTAGGACCGGCTGGAATCGAACCAGCGTCTCTCCGCGTATCAGGCGGGCCCCTCGCCGCTCGGGACACGGTCCTATCAAGAACGCGAGTTGCAGAGGTCCATTCCCCCTCAGGCTGAACCCTGAACCCTGAAAACTGAACTTATCCAAAGTATCCCCGGCAGGAGTCGAACCTGCATGACCTCCGCCTTCGCAGGGCGGCGTGCCTCCGCCACACCCCGGGGATAGGAATCGTCGCCCAGACGAACGAACAGGCTGCGGGGGATGGATTCGAACCACCGACATCCGGGGTCAGAGCCCGGCGTTGCTACCCCTGAACTACCCCGCAGTAAACGAGCCGAGAGCCCCCTCGGCTCAGAGTATCCTGGGCGGGATTTGAACCCGCGTTCTCCGGCTTGAAAGACCGGCGGGCACTCCAGACAGCCCCACCAGGACAACGCGACGGGTGACGGATCCGACAGAGGTCGGCTCAGCGCCATGCCAAAAGACGCCGACCCTCGTGGTTTGACGGTAAGTGCTCGACCCCCATTGTCAGTACCCTGAGTGGGATTCGAACCCACGATCTTCACCTTGAGAGGGTGACGACCACTCCGCTGGTCCGCCAGGGCAAAGGGAAGTGGCTCAGGTGGGAGTTGAACCCACAGCATCTCTCTGTCTGAAAGAGAGTGGTCTGCCAGATTGCCTACCGAGCCAAAACAAGCAGAGTGCCCGGTGGGAGTTGAACCCACCTGTTCGGCTTGGAAGGCCGATGCCTGGGCCGCTCGGCCACGGGCACTAGGACAGCGGAAGGAGAGGGAGTCGAACCCTCAAGGGCGGTTGCCTCGTCCCGGTTCAAGCGGGGTGCCATCACCAATTGGCTTGCCCTTCCGTTGCAAAGTCTGGATGGCTGGATTTGAACCAGCGATCTCCGGCTTCCGACGCCGGCGGAGTGGACCAGGCTCTCCCACATCCAGTTACGTAGTGGAACCCGAGGGATTCGAACCCTCACCTCTCTGGTTAAGAGCCAGGGATGCTGCCGCTAACACCTGGATTCCCTGTAATTCAGACAAACAAAAAAGGCCAGACATCGGTTGACGCCTGGCCTGCAAGGGACTTGCAAGAAGAGAGCAGGAGTCAACCGCGTCGAGGATGCACCGGAAACGTCCAGCCCGGCTGGCCGTTGTGTGATTCCAGTGGAAAAGAATTCAGACGCTTCACGATCATTCCTCAACGATTTGGAGCCACTCGATCCCCAGTTCAGGGGGCGATCATTTTCCTCATCCACTACTACAGACGCTCCAAATCTGTGGATGGTTCACAAAAAAAATGCGTTTTTTCAGCGCGTGTAGAATGGAAGGGTCTGAATCGACCTAACCCCTGATCGAGTTCGCGGAAACGGGAAGTGAGTAACATTGCTCGGTGCGGAATGATCCTCATGGTTATCCATGCGAAAAACCTGCCGCTGGTGAAAGTGTGCTGTATTGCGAGTCTGGAGGAAGCCCAGCTGGCAATTCAACTGGGGGCGGGGGCGCTCGGGTTGGTCTCTGCCATGCCCTCTGGGCCGGGGGTGATTTCCGAAGCCCTGATCGGAGTTATTGCTCCCCAGGTGCCCCGTACGGTGGCGACGTTTCTTCTGACCAGTCGTACCGATCCCAAGGAGATCGTTGCGCAGCAGCGCCGCTGTCAGGTCACCACGATCCAGTTGTGCGATCGGATCGATCGGGACGACCTGCGCCGACTTCGCGAGGCCCTGCCAGGGATTGGGCTGGTTCAGGTTATCCATGTGCTGGGGCCAGAGTCGGTGGACGAGGCGACTCAGGTGGCAGGCGCGGTGGATGCCCTCCTGCTCGATTCGGGCGATCCGCGCCGTGCTGTGAAACAACTCGGTGGAACGGGGCGAGTACACGACTGGAAGGTGAGTCGGCGGATTCGTGATGCTGTTTCGGTGCCGGTCTTTCTCGCCGGTGGGCTCACGCCCGAGAATGTCGGCGCGGCCATTGCTGCGGTCAATCCCTTGGGAGTGGATGTCTGCTCGGGAGTGCGCACCGAGGGGCGGCTTGATCTGAGCAAACTCACCGATTTCTTCGCGCGTGTTCGGTCTGGATAGCGTGCTCTGCAGGAGCACGTCTCTTTCCGTCGCAGGTTGGACTGGGTCGAGTTTTTCCAGAGAGGAGGAACGATGGCCAATCGAAGCAAGCAGGTACAGGAGAACGTCGCGGGGGATTTCTTTGTCGATGTCACCTGCATCGATTGTGACACCTGTCGGCAGATTGCTCCCACGGTGTTTGGCGAGGGGCCCAACCACGCCTATGTCCATCACCAGCCGATGACAGCCGTGGAACGGCGCCAGGCGTTGCGCGCGCTGGTGTGCTGTCCCACGGGCTCGATTGGGACGGATGGGGAAGAACGCCCGGTGGAGGTGATGGGGGATTTTCCTCTGCCGATTGAACTTCCGGTGTATTACTGTGGCTTCAACTCGCCCCGGTCGTATGGCGGCAATAGCTATTTTGTCCAGCATCCGGCGGGGAACTGGTTGATTGATTCTCCCAAATTTCTCCCGCGTCTGGTGGCTCGGTTGAGCGAACTTGGAGGGGTGGACCACATCTTTCTCACTCATCAGGATGATGTTGCCGATGCTTCGCGTTACGCGGAGCGGTTTGGCAGCACGCGCTACATTCATCGGGCGGAGTTGAGCGCCCAGCCAGAGGCGGAGGTCGTGCTGGAGGGAGACGAACCCGTTCCCCTGGGAACAGATTTTCTGGCGATACCCACCCCGGGGCACACACGGGGGCATTGTGTGCTGCTGGTACGAAATCGATTCCTTTTCACTGGCGATCATCTGGCCTGGGATCGACACGGAAACCAACTGGAGGCGTTTCACGACTACTGCTGGTATTCCTGGGAGAAGCAAATTGAGTCGATGCAACGATTGCTCGCGTGGACTTTTGAGTGGATCCTCCCGGGCCATGGGGAGCGCGTGCATCTCGCTGCAACCGAGATGCGCCACCACCTGGAGAAGCTGGTGGGGCGGATGAGTAGCCTGGAACGGTGACACTCCCAACGAACACGCCGTGGAGTAAGGGCTCCACGGCGTGTTCAATGATACGGCTGAGAGCGAGGAAGGACTACTCTCGGGTTTCCACGGTGACCGCTACCACGATCGGTGCCGTCCCATCGCTTCCCTTGACCAGGTCAATCTTGTCGATCTTGGTTGGACGTTTGGGCTGAACTGACAGGTAGCGCACCTGTTTGCCCCGGAGATCGAAGGCGAATTTGGAACCGGGAACGTCCACACGACGAATGTAATCGGCGAATTCCACCCCGTTCTTCAGCGGGTGATCCTCCGTTTGGCCATCCGCATAGTGGAGTCGAACGATCAGAGTGACACTCCCCTTCTCTCCAATGGGACTCCCCCATCCGCTGATCCCGCTGAGCAAGTGAATTGCCTTGGCGGGCGAATTGCAGGGGAGGGTGACCGAGCGGGGCATCCGGGGCGCCGTGGTCCCGTTGGGTCCATACAGAAGAACCACATTGGGTATGCGATCCCCACGGGGATCAACCAGGTTGAAAGGAACGCCTTCAAATGTCTTGGGCTTCCAATCGGAGAAGACGAGGCGTTCAATGGTTGATTCCGGACTGAAAAACATCCCCTTGGTACTGACAACCGTGGCAACCTTGTCCAGCGGGAGCGGGAGGAACTTGCCACGTTGAGTGAGAAATTCCAGGAGGTCGTTCAGTTCCTTGGGTTTAACCTGTTTCTCGAATCCCTCGGGCATGAGCGACTTGGGAGAGGCGACAAGTTCGTCAATCTCTTCGCGGAGGAGCGTTTTGCGCTTGGCCTCGGCATCAATCAATTCGACAGACGTTTTCGATTCGGAGGCGAGGAGGCCGGTGAGCACCTGGCCTTTCTTGGTGGTAATGCTGTAGACACGGAAATTTCCCTCGACACTTCGGCTCGGGTCGAGGATGTGAATGAGGAGTTCCTCCTTGGGGTGGACCGCCATGCCGGTGAGATCGGGACCAATGCGCTCTCCCTCGCCGCTATGCACGTGGCACTTGGCACACTGGTTCTTGAAGACCACCTTGCCGGCGACGGGATCGCCCTTGGACTTGATCAGCGGCAGAAACTCATCGATGACCTTTTGCCGATCGGCGTTGGGGAGTGCTCCCCCTCGTTTCAGAAGTGCCAGGGCTTGCCGGCGAATTTCCCGGTCGGGGTGTTGCGCGAGCGCCTGCCGTTGATCCAGGGAAAGATCCGACAACTGAATTTTGCCCTTGTCCATCAACTCAAGCAGGGTGCGTGTCCAGGCTGCCCGACTGAGAAGGAGGGACAACCCGGCAGTGCGCGGGGCAGGCGTAAACCCAGGCAGGCGCGAGGCGATCATCTCTCCCGCCGCAGCCACGTCGGTTCCCTGGAGTGCCCGGAGAAAACCCGTGGCCACCTCGGGGGCAGTTCGAGGAGTAATCAGATCGAGAATATTCTCAATGATTACCTTGTCATTGGAGCGATACTCGACGAGTTCACGCGCTGCGGCGATCCGATCCTCTGCGGCGCTCTTCTCATCCTTCATACGGGTGAGGAGGGAGCGCATGACCTCGGCGGCGGCCTTTTCAAAACTCTTGCTCCCCCAGGCGACTGCCAGTTTCAGCAAGCCAGCACGGCGCTCCGCGGGGAGACGGGTTGCGAGCTTGGCGAGATTATCCTCAAAGGCTGCGTCGAGCCTGGGAGTTTTGCCAGACGGCCATCCCTTGATGAAGCCACGCACCACGGCATCGACCACGCGTGGATCTGCCTCGGTCAGACCGGCGACGATCGCCCCCACCCCGTCCACGGGACCGCCGCGGGCGTAGTGGTTGGCAACGATCTCGATCAAACCAAGCATGCGCTCCGGCGGTTCCTCGCTGGTGGAGAGTCCCTTCAGGAAATGCTCGCTGTTGTTGGCGGCGGCGCAAGTGGCCGCATCGGGGATCCAGCGATCGTGCAGGTTGCCTGGATCACGGAGTGTTTCAGCGAGTGCCTTCCCGGCGGCTGCGGTTGACGGTTGATCGGCGAGGGCGAGTAAGGTCATCAGCCGTACCTGGAAGTCGTCATCGGCGAGGAGTCTGGCATCGAGAATGGCTGCCACCGACCTGTCACTCCGCGGTAAGACCTGGACGGCGTTCCGGCGCACCCCTGCGGAAGGATGTTTCAACGCTGCGGTGGCTGCCGTGAAGGCGGCCGCGTTCTTGCCGTCGAGTGCTCCCAGTCCGTGCAACGTCCAGAGAGCGTGAATTGCACCAACGTTGAGGCCAATGGGATCGAGCGATTTGTCGGCGACCAGAGCGATCAGGTCCGGGACGATGTCGGTTTTGCCCCGTTCCACAAGCAGTCGCTGCGCATGCCGACGCCAGAAGAGGTTATCGTTCTTCAGCGTCTCCACGAGCTTTTTGGGGGTCGCTCCGGCCAGGGTGAATGGCGTGGCGGGCGTGGGAGCTTTGCCGTCGTACACAACTCGATAGATGCGTCCGTGCTTCTTGTCGCGGAGATCGCTTTCGTAGGCGGCACCCTTTCCGGTGCGGAAACCCTGGGGAGTGGGGTTATGCTGGACGATGTAGTTGTACCAGTCGATGACCCAGACGTTCCCATCGGGTCCAACCTCGGCCATGATGGGAGCGGACCATTCGTCATCGCTGGCGAAGAGATTGAACGGGTTGGTCGAGTGGAAATCACTGCCGTCGCGTTTGAGGATGAAAGTACCCGTGAGGTGTCCCGTGGGATCACTGACAAACGCCGTGCGATTCCAGTATTCCTGGGGATATTTGCGGGCGGTGTAGAGTGAATGCCCTGCGGCGGCCGTGTAGCCCCCGTGTTGATCCACCTGGCGAATCCTGGTGGTGATGGGGTGGAAGAGGTAGGTGTCGGCGATCGTGTGCAGGGTCAAGGACGGAGTCCAGCCGCGCACCGCCTCGTAATAGCGGTTGGGGATGGGCATGTACACGCTGGGGTTGCGGTTGGCGGTCGACCCAAAGATGATCCCTTCCTCGCTGATACCCAATCCCCAGGTGTTGTTGTCGGTGGAGCGCACAAACTCCAATTTGGAGCAATCGGGTTTGAATCGGAAGAAGCCCATACGGAACTGGCTGGTTTCCCCCCCCACGCGCAGGCGTGAGTAGTTGTAACCCTGCATCGCCCAGATCCAGTTATCCAGGCCATATTGCATGTTGCTTGGACCACCATGGGTGTCGCCCTGATTCCAGGTGCCAAACATCACGGTGCGTTCATCCGCCTTGTCGTCGCCGTTGGTGTCCTTGAAGAAAACTGTCTGCGTGGCGTCGAAGGCAAGGAGCCCCCCGCGACACACGAAAATGCTTGTGGGGATACTGAGCTTTTCCGCGAAGGTGGTAAACTTGTCCGCCTTGCCGTCGCCATCGGTATCCTCGCAGATCACAATCCGATCGCGACCACGTTCTGGCGGTTTGAGTTCGTTGGGGTAATCGAGCGTTAAAGCCACCCAGAGTCGGCCACGTTCATCCCAGGTCATGCAAATCGGCTTGCCGCCCAGATCCTTCTCGGAGGCAAACAATTCGACATGGAAACCCTGGGGCACCTGGGCATGGCGAATCGATTCTTCCGGGGGCAAGGGTAACTGCATTTTGGTGAGGGGTTCCCCCTGTCCCCCACGGGGGCGGTAGTTGGGAATCTTCTTGCCCACGTCGACGTATTCAAACGGCTTCACGTTCTTCGGCAGAGGAGTCATCTTCGGGACTGGGAAAGGCGCCTGAGTGGGATCGATCGAGTCGGGCTGGGTCGAAACCGTCGACACCGGATTCTTCCCCACGGCCCAGCGAATGCCGCGTTCCAGCAACTCCTGAAACCCCGGGTTACTCCAGGTGCGTTGATCATGGCCCCAGGCAGTGTAGAAGACGCGTCCTTTTCCTTGGGTGCGCACCCACGTCCATGGTTCCTTGCCGCTTTTGTCCTCGCGATATTCAAGCACCGTGCGGTTTTTGTCGTTATGGCGGGTGTGGACGTAGGTTTCATCCCAGCTTTCAAACCCCTTGAACCCCTTCATCAAGGGATGGTCCGGAGCGGCGATGGTGGTGCGGAAGGTGCCTGTGCCATGGCTTTTGAACTGGGCACCAACGAGATCGATGTATTTGGGGGAATTGAGAAAACAGTACGAAGCGCAGTGGATGGGAATCAGACCCTTGCCCTGTTCCACGAAGTCGAGCAGAGCCTGCTCCTGCTCGGGACTGATCTTGGTGGTATTCGCGTAGATCAGCACGCCGTCATAGCTCGTGAGGATCTTCGGGGTAAGCATCTCCACCTTGTCCGTGTAAACAAGGTCGATCCCGCGCTTGGCCATGACTCCGGCAATCTGGCGATACCGCGCCTCAGGCTGATGATGTCCCTTATCACCAAGAAAGAGTATCTTGATTGGCGGTGGATCGGCGGCCTGCAGCGGAGCGAGGCCGAGTAAACCGAGGAGAATTGCCCACAGGGAGAGCGGTCGCATAGATAGATCCTTCAAAGGGAGGGACAGAACGTTCACTCGGGATTTTTTCGCGAAGGGG
The DNA here is from genome assembly GCA_029777335.1 of Planctomycetota bacterium. Classification (GTDB taxonomy): domain Bacteria; phylum Planctomycetota; class Planctomycetia; order Gemmatales; family Gemmataceae; genus JAKOSN01. The sequence continues at coordinate 89,191 of JAKOSN010000202.1, read as the reverse complement.
CAAGGGTCCAGACCGTCACGGCGAACTCCTTGATGACCAGAGTTTTCCGGATCTGGCTGTGCGTATTGGCACCAAACAAGCCCACGAACAGATCGCTTTCATTATCGAGATACCACGGGTGGCGGATAACCAGACTACTGGCTCCCGCTTCGCTGAGGTTCTCCACGGTGAGCGAATATTGGCCGGCAGTCCGCTTCAAGGTCACGCGAATATCGGCGCCGGTGGTGAGGAGCCCTACCTTGTGCAGATTCATGTCCTGCCCATGGTGATTGTTCACCAGAAACTGCGTGTATTGCCCCGGTTCCTGGCGACGTGTGCTGATCAGTCCCCCGCGGATATTGCGATCACTGCGTGCTCCCGCATACAGACCAAACTGACCGATGAAGGCCAGGGCGGGAATGTTGGGGATGGTGGCGGTCACCTCAAAATCTTCCTTCCCGGTAAAGCCCAGGGAAGAGAGGCGAATCCCCAGATATTCGCCCTGATCGAGCTTGAACTGTTTATTCAGATCGCTATCGGTGGTGGTGAGTTCGAGCTGTCCTCTGGAAGCGTTCAGACGCAGATTGGAATCGTGTTGCCCCAGACGGTTGCCCGTTCCTGGTAAGCGATGAGTGAGACCGGTTCCAAGTCCGTTGGCGTCGAGCAGACTGCCAGGGTTGGCGTGCTCGAACGTCAAGCGCAGAATGCGGGGAACGATGACCGGGGGGGCCACGATCGCGCGGACAAATTCCGTCGGGCGCGGCGCGGGCACGGTTGGGTTCACGGTTACCTGCCCCGCGCTGATGCGTGCGGCCTGATTCTCGATCACACTGACCGCGCGGGCTGAACCTGGAGTGGCGGGGAGTGCTTCCACCTTTCCCTGGAAAACGTAGACATCGGTGGCGTCGTTGTCGGCAACTGCCATGCCAAACTCGGTTCCCAGATCGATGATTTTGCCCTGGGGGGAGAGGATTTCGAAGCCGCGCGCTGCTTCGGGGACGCGGGCGGTCAATCGGCCCTGTTTGAGACGGGCACGCTTGCCGGAGAGCAGTTCGAGAGTGGCGGGGCCTTCAAGGACCACGGTGGCTCCACAATGGAAGCGGATCTCCGCCAGCCCGCGATCCAGGCGCAGAACGCGCTGCGCCTGCATGATCCCTTCTGGCCCAATGTCCTCCGCCCACTGACAGTTCTGGGCGTTCACCAGCCAGGCGACGGCTTCTTCGGTGGAATGGACGGATTCGTGGGTGCGGGTGAGGAGCCACCCGGTTATCCCCACCAGGAGGAGCACGGAGGCGGCCACGAGGAGCCAAAGCAAGCCGGGAGCGCGACGCCTGGGGGGAGGGACGGTAGGAAGCAAGCGCAGGGCGCGTTCACTCGCCTGGGCGGCACGCATTTCCAGATGGAGATCGGTGTGCAATTGCGCATAGCGGACAAAGTACGCCCGGGCTTCCGGGCTGTTGCGGAGAGCGGTTTCGAGCTGGTCCAGCTGTTCCTCGGCAAGCCGGCCATCGAGATACTCGTCGAGGAGGTCTTTCAGGAGCTCGGGGATGTGTTCGTGGTCGTTCATGATTTCCACCCCGGGCGAGCTTCGTGAGCCAGTGTGCGACCGATGCATTCAAAGAGCGAGCGGCGAATGCGGCGGAGCGAATTGTAAATGCTGTGAGTCGAGCGCCCGTGTTTGTCGGCGATCGCATGCAGATCCGGGGCATCGTTGTAACATTCATCAAGCAAGGCGCGATCGCGCGCACGCAGTTTTTCGATACACTGCGTCAGCGCCTCGCGTCGACCATCGATCTCGGCATCGGTCATTTCTTCCTGAGCCTCGATCAGGAGGAGATTGAAATCGTCACTAAAATAGAGACGGCGCCGCCCGCGCACGCGCAGAAAGTTGGCGACCTCCAGCCGGGCGATGCCACACGCCCACGAGAAGAAACTTCGCGCAGGATCGAACTCCGGGAACTTCTTCCACAGGATGACGGCAGTTTGCTGGAAGAGATCGTCAGCATCGTTCAGATCGCGCACCAGCGCGTGCAGGTAGCCATAGAGGCGCCCCTGGTTTTGATGCAAATACTCAGCAAACTCGGCCTGGCTTGGGTTACGCGCCTCCCGTTCCATCACGACCTCACTGCACCAAGGCGAAAACCACTCTCCGAAGCATTCGTCCGCTGAGGAGGAGTTGTAACCCGGAAAGTTCGCCTCGATTTTTTCGGGTTACAACTCCGTCTGTTACTACGAATCCTGAAAGTACCGCAGATGCACAATTCCTCCTCAGGAGTGTTCCCATGCGGCGTCCCTGGCCTGGTGTGCTTGGGTTCCTGATGCTGATTGCTGGGTTGAGGCCCGCTCCCCTGTTGACGGCGAAGGAGCCATTTGTCGGGCCGCCCGAACCGCCGGCGCGAGTGACTGGGGTCCCCGAGACGCTGCGTGAAAAAGTTAAATTGGATCCCTTTTATAGAAAATATGCTGACGCCCAGGGACTTCCGGTCCTGAGTTCCGGCAAGGTGAACGATGCCGCCTTGCAGGAGGCAGTCTACCTGATCCGGCAGATGTTGAGCTGTCGTCCCGATATTCTCCAGGCGATGGTGCGCAACCGGGTGCGCGTGGTAGTGATGGCGCCCTCCGAAATGACCACCGATGTCCCCGAACAGCGAAGCATGACCCCCAAGGATTACTGGGATAAGCGCGCCCGCGGATTGGGGGGACGACTCACCTCGTGTGGCGAGGAAAATCTGCTCAATCTGCGCGGGGATCGCTATTTCAACGAGAACATTCTGATCCACGAGTTCTCCCACGCCATTCATCGCTATGGCATTGGCAGTGTGGACCGCACCTTCGACCAGCGCCTCCAAACGATCTACAAGAAGGCGATGGACAGGGGGTTGTGGAGAAATACCTATGCCGCGACCAACCATTCCGAGTACTGGGCCGAGGCGACCCAATCGTATTTCGATTGCAATGCTCCTCCGGGTGGGGTTCACAACGACATCAATACCCGCGAAAAGCTGGCTCGGTACGACCCCGAACTCTTTGCTCTCCTTGACGAGGTGTACAACAAGCCCGAGTGGCGCTACGTCCGTTATGATAAACGGAATCGGGTTCGGGAGAAACCACCTGCTCCTTCCACCAAGCCATGAGGGCCTGCGCGGCCCCGGGAGCAGGGGTACCGAAGTCGAGACCGTTGCCGCAGGAACTGGTCTGTTCGCGCCTGCATGAAATCGCGAATCGTTCGCGTTCCCCGCATCCCGAGGAGTCTTTGCTCATGCGTTTTGCCTTGGTTTTTCGTGCGTTGGTGTCGGTGATTCTGGCAGCGGGGGTTCCCTCGATCCAGGCAGATCCACCGCTTCCTGCGCAGGCCTCGCTCCTGCAACGGCAGCGACCGCCTGTCCCAATCCCCGGGGTGCACAAGACACAGATCACCCCGCACTGGTTTCAGAACAATACGCGCTTCTGGTATCGCAATGATCTTGCTCGGGGCACGCGTGAATTCATCGTGGTCGATGCGGCTCAGGGGAAGCGCGAGCGCGCCTTCGATCACCAGAAGCTGGCTGTTGGCTTGAACAAGGCGAGTGGCGGAGACTACCAGGCGGACCGTCTCCCTCTCGATACCCTGGAATGGAGCCGGGATGGGAAGACGTTGCGCTTCACCGTGCGGGGTACGACCTGGCAATGCGATCTTGCCACGTACGAATGCAAGAAGAGCGAACGGGGCATTGTTCTGCCGAAGGAAACTGTGCAGGAACAGGCAGCGGAACCGAAGGAACGTGCGCGACTGGAATCACCCTGGCCGGAGACTCGGGCACCGTTTGTCGAGGAATTGCCAGGGGAGGAAGTGGCTCAGCGGCCACGGTTTCCGCAAGAGTCCGCACGCTCCCCGGATGGCAAGTGGACCTGCTTCATCAAGAATCACAATGTCACCATTCGCGCACGGGATGGCGACAAGGAAATCCAGCTGAGCACGGATGGGAAGGAAGGGTTGGCCTACGACATGCCGCGCTGGGCACCCGACTCCAAAACGGTGGTGGCCTTTCGCGTGCAGCCCGGAGAACGCAAGGAAGTGTACCTGATTGAATCGTCGCCGCGCGGAGGGGGGCGAGCCAGGCTACACACTCGGCCCTATCCACTCCCCGGAGATCGGTTCACCACCTATGAACTTCATCTGTTTGAGGTGGCGACGCAGAAACCGATCAAGGCGGAGGTCGAACCGATCGACTTTGGCTTTCCCCGGGTGCGCTGGCACAAGGATGGACGCCACTTCACCTACAGCAAGACGGATCGCGGTCATCAGCGGTTTCGGCTGATCGAGGTGGATTCGCATACTGGCAAAGCGCGCAACCTGATCGACGAAAAGACGGAGACCTTTATCTGGTCGGCACACATGGATGGGCTGAACCTGAACGCGGTGACCTGGCTCGGTGGTGATAACGAGATCCTTTATATCTCTGAAAGGGACGGCTGGCGCCACCTCTATCTGATGGATGCGAAAACGGGGAAGCTCAAGAACCGGATCACCCAGGGCGAGTATGTGGTTCGTGGCATCGACCGGATCGACGAGGAGAAAAGGCAAATCTGGTTTCGCGCCAGCGGGAAGAACCCGGATCAGGACCCCTACCTGATCCACTTTTACCGGGTCAACTTCGATGGCAGCAACCTCGTCGCTCTGGCCGAGGGAGATGGCAACCATACGATTCAATACTCCCCTGATCGAAAGTACCTGATTGATACGTACAGCCGAGTGAATCTGGCTCCGGTGCATGAACTGCGCCGCACCGAGGATGGCAAACTGGTGTGTGCGCTGGAGCAGGCCGATATCACCGAGTTGAAGCAATCCGGGTGGGAAGCCCCGGAGGTGTTCACCGCCAAGGGACGTGATGGGAAGACCGCTATCTGGGGCATTATCTGTCGACCGCGAACCTTCGACCCGCGGAAAAAATATCCGGTGATCGAGTACATCTACGCGGGGCCACAGGGATCGTTCGTGCCCAAGACCTTCAGTGCCGCGCGGCGTTTTGCGTCGCTGACCGATCTGGGGTTTATCGTGGTGCAGATCGATGGGATGGGGACCGCGAACCGCTCCAAGGCGTTTCACGATGTGTGCTGGAAGAATCTTAAGGATGGCGGATTTCCGGATCGCATCCTCTGGCACAAGGCGGTCGCGCAGAAATATCCGAGCTACGATCTGAGCCGAGTGGGGATCTATGGCGGCTCGGCGGGGGGGCAAAATGCCATGGCGGCGGTCCTGTTCCATCCCGACTTCTACAAGGCGGCGGTCGCGGGCTGTGGGTGTCACGACAACCGCATGGACAAGGCTTCCTGGAATGAACAGTGGATGGGCTACCCAGTGGGACCGCACTATGCCGCCTGTTCGAATGTTGACAATGCCTATCGGCTCAAGGGGAAATTGTTGCTGATCGTGGGGGAGATGGATAACAACGTGCCCCCGGAATCGACGTTGCGCGTGGTGGATGCCCTGATCAAGGCCGGGAAGGATTTTGACTTGCTGGTGGTCCCCGGTGCAGGGCATGGGATGGGGGGAGCGTATGGGGATCGTCGACTGCGGGATTTCTTTGTGCGTCATCTGCAGGGTGTGGAACCGCCAGATCGAAACGGCGAACGTGGTCGCTCGGAATAACCGCTAACCATCTGCTCGCTTCCAGCGGCATTCCCCATGGCGCGAAAGCAGGCGCGCGGGGAACGCCGCTGGTCACTTTCTTAGTCCCTTTCGACGCCCGCCCCCTTATGGCACGGTGTGAAAAGCGCTTCGGAGATCACGCTCCGTATGTTATGGTGGAGCCTGAGTCGGATTCTGTTGGCCCCTGTTGAGGCCCAAGCATGACGAGTGCGACTGCCAGTGTTCCCACGTCCAGTAGTTCTGCACATGACCTGGGCCGAACGATGGTTCGGGGAAGGCTGGGCTCGACGTGGAGTAATCGCCTCAAGGCGGTTCTGGGTTTGCCCTGGCAACGGCGGCTTGCTCGTGCGGCCCTGGTGGTTCCCCAGATTCGCCACTGGGAAAGCGAATTTGAACGATTGGCAGAAAAAGAGATCCTTGAGATGGGGTTGAAACTGCGCGGCCGAGCGCGCGGCGGTGAGGATCTGAACAAGCTGGTGCCCGAGGCGTTTGGGCTGGTATGTGTCGCATCCAGAAGGATTCTTGGGCTGCGTCCCTTCGATGTGCAGCTGGCGGCGGGGGTGGTCCTGCAGGATGGGGCTCTGGCAGAAGTGGCGACCGGAGAAGGGAAAACGTTGATTGCCGCGTTTCCCGCCTTTCTCAATGCCCTCTCGGGGAAGGGGGTGCATGTCACCACCGTGAATGATTATCTGGCCCGGCGCGACGCGGAGTGGTTGACGCCACTGTATCGCTCGCTGGGGCTAAGCGTGGGCGTGCTGCAAATGCAGATGGGGGAACAGGATCGGCAACAGGCATATCGGCAGGATCTCACCTATGGGACCGCGTCGGAGTTCGGCTTCGATTTTCTGCGCGACCGACTGAAGGTGGCCGGGGGGCGGGGACAGGAAGCGCCGTTCTGGGCTCCCTGGATGCAGGGGTATCAACCGCAGTCGGCGGAGGTGACGGTCCAGCGCGCCGAACATCACTTCGCCCTCGTGGACGAGGCGGACAACATTTTCATCGACGAGGCACGCACGCCGTTGATCATCTCGGCACCCACACGCCCAGCCACCGAACCCGAACAGGTGGTGTATGTGTGGGCCAATCGGGTGGCCAAGGAGATGCGACCCGGCGAACATTTCACTTTGGATGAGAAAAAACAGAAACTGGAATTAACCCTGGCTGGAAGGCAACATCTGCGCTGGTCGAATCCACCTTCCGGGCCGCATTCCCACGCCATGGACAAACTGCAAGAGCACGTGGAGCGCGCTCTGCAAGCGCATCATCGCATGCATCGCGATCAGCATTACATGCTGGAGAAGGGGAAGGTGGTGATCATCGACGAATCGACCGGGCGCCGCATGCCGGATCGCCACTGGCGCGAGGGGCTGCACCAGGCGGTCGAGGCCAAGGAAAGCGTGCAAATTACGCTGGCGGCGGACCATGCGGCGCAGATCACCTTTCAGAGCTACTTCCGGTTGTACAAGAAACTGGCGGGGATGACCGGCACGGCGGCTCAGAACTGGTGGGAAATTCGCCGGGTGTACAAGCTATGGGTGGTCTGTGTGCCGACCAACCGGCCCGTCATTCGGGAAGCCTGGCCTGATCGAGTGTTCTCGACGGAAGATGCCAAGTTCGAGGCGGTGGTCCAGGAAATCATCCGTTTACGCAACCTGGGGCGGCCGGTGCTGATCGGTACGCGCACCGTGGAGCATTCCGAGAAGTTGAGCGCTCGGCTGAAGGAAGTCAACATCCCGCACCAGGTGTTGAATGCGCGTTACCATGAACAGGAAGCTCTTGTGGTGGCGCAGGCCGGGCAGGTTGGGCAGGTGACCATCGCCACCAACATGGCAGGCCGTGGGACTGATATCAAACCGAGTCCGGAGGTGATCGCGGCGGGTGGGTTACACGTTCTGGGAACGGAACGGCATGAGGCGCTGCGTATCGATCGGCAGCTGATCGGTCGTTCGGGCCGCCAGGGGGATCCAGGCAGCTGCCAGTTCTTTTTGTCGCTGGAGGATGAACTTCTCGAAGGACTGGGGGAGGACTGGCAGGACTATCTGCGCGAGGAAGGGAAAGCAGCGCAGAAAGCCGACTGCCAGGAATATCACAAGTACTTTATCAAGGCCCAGAAACGGCTGGAGGCGCGTCACTACCGCAGTCGCGTCGATTTGATGGTCTATGAGAAAAGACGCCAGGAAATTCTCAAGGATCTGGGCGCGGATCCCTATGTGGATTAAGAATAAACCAGGGAGACCAGCGCAGGGTAACGCGTCCCGGGGGCGCGCCTTAAAAAAATGGTTGACAGAGTACCGATTCAGACGACAAACTAGGAGAAGTACACGGGAAAGTCAGGTTTTCCTGTCTGCACGATCCTGCGTTGGCCCGCCCAGAGGTTCCGCACACCTGTGATGGCCAGAAATCGACGCTGATCCCCGTCGGGGGCAGATGAACCCACACACTGACGGCCCGGCTTTCGCGATCCGGGAACCAGATCGCCCTTCTTCGCGTCGCAACAGATAGCTTTCTCACCAGAGCAACCCGAGGGGGTGGTCTGGTACAAATGTCACCGAACGATGACCCAGCAGGCCAGACCTGCTATTCGTGACGGTCGGGTGTCTCTTTCCACAAGTGGTTCTTGCCAGGGTAGGGAAAATGAATCTATCCGCACGCCCGTTGCGTACGCGGCTGTTGATCTTCGCATGCAGTGCCCTTCTCTTTGTGGTGCTGTTTGGGGCGCTGGGCTCCACAGCGCTGGCGCAGGAGGGGGGAGGCGAGCAAACCTCATCCGAATCGGCGCCTCAGGAAAAGGGACTCTTCCTCCACATGGTGGAGTCGGTCGGTCTTGCCTTCGGCCTGGTGCTGGGATTTGTGTCGGTCGCGCTGATTGCGCTGATCGTGTTGCTGGCGATGGATCTGCGCATGGGAGCGGCGATTCCGCCGGGCTTTGTTGAGGACTTTACCGATGTGGTAAACAAACGCAAGTTCAAGGAAGCCTATGAGATGGCGCGGACGGATAGTTCCTTCCTGGGACGTGTGATGACGGCGGGGATGGGACGCTTGCAATACGGCATTGAGGACGCGCGCGAGGCAGCGTTTAACACGGTGGAAACGATCCGCGCGGGGAAGGATCAACTCAACGCCTATCTTGCCACCATTGGCACCCTTGGGCCGCTGCTCGGTCTGGTCGGAACGGTGTGGGGGATGATCGGGGCGTTCCGCGTGATCGCCAATAGCAACCGAATCGATCCCAAGGCGCTGGCCGGTCAGATTTCGCACGCTCTGGTGGTGACGCTGCTGGGGGTGGCGCTGTCGGTGCCGGCGATCTTCTTCCACACCTTCTATCGCAACCGTTTGACCCGTCTGGCGATGGACACGGGGAACGTCGCCGATGATCTGCTGACCCAGATGTATCACAATTCCAAGAAGAGCGCTCCGGCGCCTGCTCCCGCACCCGCCCCGGTGGCGGTGGCTGCCGTCAACCAGGCGGCGGGAGCACCCGGCGCGATCAAGTCGTAATCCGCCGACCAGAGAGGCAAGGGTGCTGGCCACGGGCGTTTGTCCAGCATCCTTGTCTGGTGTTGCAACAGGAGTGCTCCGATGAGTCACGCTGTCGGCCAGTCCGAACACGTTGAACCCAACCTAACTCCCATGCTGGATCTGGTTTTGCAGATCCTGATGTTTTTTATTGCGACCACCAGTCTGAGCGCCGAACAGGTGAACGTGGATATTACCCTACCTCCGGCGCAGTTCGCCAAACCGTTGGCAGCCAATAACCAGGAATATCTCTATCTGAACATCAACTACAACCAGGAAACCAACACCCACGAGGTGCGCACTCTGGGCAAGGAACCGATGACGAAGAAGCCCGAGATCGACATCTGGTTGCAGCGACAATATGAGGATCTGGCGCGCTATGCCAAGGATGGGAAGGTGGATGTGACGGTGGTGATCCGTGCGGATCGAAACGCCAACTATTCGGAGGTCTACAACCTGATGAAAAGTTGTCAGGAGGTGGGGTTCCGCAAGTTGGCGGTGCGGGCACTGATTGGGGGATAACCGTGGAGGATCATGCATGAGCCGCAAGCCACGCGGAGGCGAAGCCGCCGAAGTTGCCCTTCCTGTAACTCCCATGCTGGACATGACTTTCCAGCTGATGTTCTTCTTTATTGCCACGTATAAACCGATCACCGCGCTGGAAGGCCAGATGGAAATGGCCCTCCCCAGCAAGAGCGATATCGCCGCCAAGACTCAGGCGGAGGTCGCGCCCAAGGAATCGAACAAGGAAGAGATCGATGTGCCCTCGGTCTTCACGGTGATACTGCGCTCCCAGCGAGGGCAGGGGCCGGAGTTGAATGGCCTGATCAGTTCGATCAGTGTGCGCGATAATGCCGGCACTGATGCCCTGCAAGGGGATACCATCAACGAAAAATTCAATGCCCTGCGAGCCAAGCTCAAGGGGGTTCAGGATGTAAAGCTCGACAAGAACAAGGTGAAGGAAACCGTTCGCGTCGAGGCGGATGGAAACATGCGCTGGTCAGAAGTTGTGCGGGTAATGGATATCTGCACCGAGGTTGGATTCCAGGTGAGCTTCATTGCTCCCCCGCCGGAGTAACGCTTCGACAACTCCAGGTTCGCTGACCTCCAGTGAGCGAATCGAATCCCTGTCCCGCATCGATTGGGGAACTTTCTCTCCCCGAGACACGTCAAATGGGGAGTTCTGAGAAGGGTGGTCTCCATGTCCCGGTCGCGCCATGGAATCTTGACCGTGCTTTACCCGTGGGGAGTGCTAGCTGCGCTTGTGCTGCTCTCCGCCGCATCGCTGCCAGTGCGCGCACAGGAACCCGGGGCGACGGCCACGCCGACTCTCACGCTGCAGCAACAAGGGACGGCGCAGGCGGTTGCGACTCTCTTTGCTACCAGTTGTGGGAATCAGCCTCCGCTCAATAGCCTGGTTCTGGGACGCTTTGGCCAGGAACTCGAACTCTTTGCTGTCCCGGAACGCCTGGTACTTGGGATGGCTCGGACACAGGCCGGTGCTGGGGCACTTGTTCTTCTGGGGACCACGCCCGCGGCTCCCTTCACGGAGTTGATCTATCTGCGCACCGGTGAGCCTCTCGATGCCTGGTCGTTGTATGATCCGAACACGGTACAACCCCTTGACCGTCGTCTCTTGCGGGCCATCCGCGATGAGCAACCGATGCCCACGCAGATGGGGCGCTCGGCTCAGGCGGAGATGGAAGACGAGGCGTTTTCCGATGCCCTGATCAAGGTCAAACGCACTCCCGTGGATGTTTTTCTTCGCGCGGTGGACCGGGAAGTCACTTACGGGCATGTTTTCCGGCAACCCCGCCAGTATCGGGGCGAGGTGATCAGCATCCCCGGGAAGATTCGCCGCATTCGTGTGGACAAGAATCCTCCCTTGATGGCTCGCCAGGCCGGTGTGAGCCGGATCTACGAGGCGTGGCTCTTTAACGATGAGTACGGCCCGAATAATCCGGTTTGTCTGGTGACCACGGACCTTCCCGAAGGGTTGACGGTAGCGGAACGAGTGCGGGGGGACTACCCCGTGGAGTTTGTAGGCTACTTTTTCAAAAAGTTCCGTTACGAATCGGGGAGCGACGACAAGCCGAAGCAACTCCGCGACGCGCCGCTACTTGTGGGCTATATCGTACCGAAGGGACCGTTGCGGGCAGAGGCGCCTCAGCCCGAATGGACCGGAAGCCTGACCGACTGGTCCAAGAACCTGCTTCTGGCGTTTCTGCTGCTGGTGGCGGGGACGATTGTTGTGGTGGGAGGGCTGACGTGGTGGTTCCATCGGGGCGACAACGAGGTGCGTTCCCGGGTGCTGGCCTGTGCCCCTGGTTTGCCTGATCCCGACGATCAACCCCCTGAACCGGAAGCGCCGCCCCCGCCCCACAGTAATGGAACTATTGGGCCACTCGCCCGAGAGGAAAATCTTCCGCCTCCCTCCTGAGCCAGGGCCGTTTTGCGTGCAACAACCTGAGGAGTAACTACTGATGGCCAATCCAACTCCAAACTCCGCACCCCCGCCAGGGCGTGCTCCCGTGATTCGATCCTCGCCTCTGGAAGGCCGACCGAACCTCACGCAGAACTTGCTGCATGCGCTGCCGGCCTGGATCATCAGCGTCGCCATCCACGCCGTTCTGTTGACCGGGTTTTTCTTCCTGGTCACCAACGTGATGGCAACGGACGACAGCCTGAAAGATAAGAAGCAGATCGATGTGATCACCAGTGCGGTCGAGGTTCCGCAAAAAGAACCGGATCTGACCAACACCGAGATTGGACTGGATGACACCCTGGAGACGAACTACAACGTCGATCGCAAGGACGATGTGAGCGTTCCTGGGCCGGTCGATCCGACGGCGGCGGTGGGGATTTCCGGAGCCCCGGAAGGTCCGCCCATGACGATTCCGCCGCCTCCGGGATCGGGGCGCGGCCAGGGTGCGGCCATCTCCATGCCCGATCAGTTTGGCACTGGCAGCATTGGCCTGACCGTGATGGGCGGCTACGGCAACATCAAGGCGGTCCCAGGTGGGTTTGCGGGACGGAGTGGAGCGACCCGCGAAAAGATGGCGATGGAAGGCGGTGGCAACAAGGCTTCCGAGGCATCAGTGGCGTCGGGTTTGCTGTGGCTGGCCTTGCATCAGGCCGAGGACGGACACTGGTCCCTGGGCGAGTTTAACAAGCATAACCGCGACAAACTTGAGGATGTCAAGCGCAAGACGGTGAATGCCACGGGGATGGCGCAGGAAACCGGCAACGATGTCGCCGGGACCGCCTTCGGTCTGCTACCGTTCCTGGCTGCCGGGAAAACGCATCGGCCGACAGGAAACAAAAAAGAGGATATCTACCTCAAAACCGTCGATTCAGCGATCAAGTTCCTGCGTGCGCATCAGGGTGCCAAGGGGGACTTCGCGTTCGGCAAATCGAGCCATCATCAGATGTACACGCATGGTCTGGCCACCATTGCGATGTGCGAGGCTTACGGCTTGACCTCCGATCCGATTCTGAAGCGCCATGCCCAGGCGGCGATCAACTTCATCGAGGATTCGCAAGATCCGAAATCGGGTGGGTGGCGTTATACGCCGAAGAGCGGGGGCGATACCTCGGTCGTCGGGTGGCAATTGATGGCCCTCAAGAGCGGTCAGATGGCGGGGCTGAATGTCAAAACCAAGACGCTGGATGATGCCAAACGCTGGCTCGACAGCTGCGAAACCAAATCGGCGAACAACTACGGCTATGGTTACACGGGGCCGTCACCGACCCCGACGATGACCGCCGTTGGGCTTCTGTGCCGGCAATACATGGGCACACCGCCGCGTAACCCTGGCCTGCTCGAAGGGGTCAAGGTGCTGAAGAAAAATCCTCCTGGCGGGCCGCACGGGATTTACTACGATTACTACGCCACCCAGGTCATGCATCACATGGGCGGCGACAGCTGGGATTTCTGGAACTACGGCCCGAACAAGAACGATGGGATTCGTGATATCCTGATCAAGCGCCAGGATCGGGGCGTGGGCAATCGCCCGCACCAGAAAGGGAGCTGGGATCCGAGCAATGATCAATGGGGTCGCCAGGGGGGGCGCATCATGCAGACTTCCCTCTGTCTGCTCACTCTCGAAGTCTACTATCGCCATCTGCCCTTGTACCGTCGTGATTCGACCATGATGAAGTAACCGCACCCAGGGGCATCGACTTTTCAAGCATCCCTGCACAGGAACCGGCGAGCTTCGGTCACGAGGACCAGGGCTCGCCGGTTCTGCTTTTTTGGACCATCTCGCCGCAACTTTATGCTGTCATTATGGTTATCTCCAGGGAATTCGGGGGAACTCCTCGAGTTCCCTTCGGAACCGCTGTTGCCTTCCCAGCGGCGATCACTGCTCTTGTTCTTTCCCGCCCAAGGTGACACAATCAAGCCCCCGGTGAGGCGCACGGAGGCGCCGCGCCAGCGTCAGGCCAGAGGATGGAGCCATGGTAGGCTGGATTCGCGCTACATTGTTGACTCTCATTGTCGCCACGATTGCGGTCGTCCCCATCGTCTTTTATCGCGCCTCCTATGCCCATCACAAAAGACTTCGGGAGATCCGCCCTGGGTTGGTCTACCGCAGCGGACAGATGACTGTGGAGGGGTTCAGCGATGCGGTGCGCTCCCTTGGGATTCGCACCATTGTGAACCTGCAGGAAGACTATCCGGATCCAGATATCAACTTCAGCTTCTTCGATCGTCGCTCGATGAAGGAATCTGAACTCTGTCGGCAACTCGGGGTGCGCTATGTGCAGATCTCTCCCGATCTGGTTCGTGCCCGCCAATGTCCCCCGGAACGCCCTCATGCGATTGAGGAGATGCTGAAGGTTTTCGATGATCCCAATGCCTATCCGGTGCTTATCCATTGTCGCGCGGGGCTTCATCGTACCGGGTGCATGGCGGGGATCTATCGCATGGAATACCAGGGCTGGTCGCCGATGGAAGCCTACGAGGAGATGAGGAAACATGGCTTTGGCGATTCGGCCTGCACCTCGGCCAATGAGTACGTTCGGCAATATGTGCTGACCTATCAACCAGGGATCCGTCTGCCTGTCCCCACGGAGTGATGCACGACGCCTCTCTCGGACCTGGAATGGGTGCCCCGTTATGCTGCATCTCATCGATCGCCAGTTGATCTATGGCTACTTCAAGGCGTACATCGTCTGCCTGACGAGCCTGTTGAGTCTCTATGTTGTGGTCGATCTGTTCACCAACATGGACGACTTCACCCGGCATCAGGGGGGATTGCTGGAGTCGTTGCGACTGATCGCCGTTTATTATGGGACCCAGGTTCCCCAGTATTTCGACCGACTGTGTGAGGCAATTCTCCTCCTGGCGGCCATGTTCACCGTGGCATGGATGCAGCGCAACAACGAACAGATGCCGTTGCTGGCCGCCGGGGTATCGACCCATCGGGTGGTGCGTCCCGTGATTGTCAGTGCATGTTTCATGCTGGCGGTCGCGATGGCCAATCAGGAATTCCTGATTCCGTATATCGGTCAGAAATTAACGTTCCAGCGTGACGATCCCGATGGGGTGAAGGACATGGAGGTGCGCGGGGCGTACGAGCCCAACCTGATCCACATCGAAGGGCGATCCGCGTCACGCAAGGGACAGGTAATTCGCGAGTTTCGCTGCACCATTCCCGAAGAGGTCGCTGGCCGGATCATCCACCTGACCGCCAGTGAAGCGCATTATGTCCCCCCCGGACCTGGACCGCGCGAGGGGGGCTGGGAGTTGAGCGGAGCCGTGCCACCGGATCTGGACACCTGGGATCGGAATACTCTGGAACCGATTGACCAGGGCAAATACTTCCTGCGCGTGCGGCAGGTGGATTTCGATGCTTTGACTCGTGATCAGCGCTGGTATCGCTTCGCCTCGACCAAGCAACTCTACGATGACTTGCAGAGTCCGGATTCGACCCGAGTAGCGGCCAAGGCAGTCCTTTTTCATATGCGGTTGGCGCGACCCATTCTTGGCATTCTGCTGGTCTTTCTGGGGTTATCGGTCATTCTGCGCGACCAGAACCGCAACGTGATTCTGAGTGCTGGGATGTGTCTGGGGCTGTGCGCGGTCTTTTTTGCGGCGAGCCTGTTGTGCAAGTTTCTGGGCGACTACGACCACATGCCGCCGGCGCTGGCTGCCTGGCTGCCCGTCATCTTCTTTGGTCCGCTGGCTCTGGTCCAGTTCGACGCCGTGCATACATAAACGACTGGAAGTTGCATGGCATCGAAAAGCAAAGGATCAGGCTGGTGCTTTCTGGACTCGCACCTCTGTGGCGTCGTTTGCTGGTGGACCCGTGGCAACGAGTGGACCGCGAACAGCGCGACTACCTCAATTCTGCTCCCCCGGGGCTCGACAGCAAGGTGATCAGCGTGCTGATCGTCGCAGCCTTCGTCCTCACCTTGCAGCACTATCTGCTGATCAATCCCGGCTACAGCGCACTGGTGGCGACCCTGCACTACCTGAGCCTTGATGGGCCGGCGCAGTGGCTTATCGACTTTATGCAAGATCCGGAAAGTGCGCAAATCAATGGCCTGACTTACTGGGCCGTCGGAAACATCGTTCTCTATGTGGTGCCGGCGTCGGTGGTGATTGCCCTTCATCGCGAATCGCCGGCCCAGTACGGGTTAAAGCTACGCGGGGCCTTCACCGACTGGTGGGCGTACCTGTTGATGTACAGCATTGTGTTCTGTGCGGTGCTCGTGGTTTCTCAGCAGGAGCATTTTCAGGCCACCTATCCGTTTTACCGGCTGGAGCCGTATGAACGATTGTGGCCAAACTTCTGGCGTTGGGAGTTTGCCTACTTTCTGCAGTTTCTGGCGCTGGAGTTCTTCTTCCGTGGGTTCATGGTTCATGGCACCCGTCACCGCTTCGGTGCCTATTCCATCTTTGTGATGACCGTCCCCTATTGCATGATCCACTTTGGCAAACCGTTTCTGGAGACGCTGGGGGCGATCGTGGCCGGCGTGGTTCTTGGCTTCATGAGTCTGAAGAACCGGTCGATCTGGATGGGGGGAGCCCTGCACATGGGGGTGGCGCTGACCATGGATTTTGTGTCGATGTGGCGACAGCGCCTCTTCCCCTGAGGAGCGGACCCAGCCAGGCTAAAACGCCCTCGTGAACTCTGCCCATACACGCCCCCCACCGCGATTCGTAGATCTTCCTGTACTCCATTGACGCGACCTTGACCCCTCGAGACCTCACCATGGAAAACAGTCTTCGTATCCCGGCAACCGGGGAGTTTGACCTGGTTTCATTGGGCGCTCTGGTGCATCGCCTTGATCCAGGGATCATTCCATTTCGCAAGGCCAATCAGTGTCAGATCCATGTCAGCGGAGGTGAGTTCAACGTTGCCGCCAACCTGGCCGACTGTTTCCGCATGCGCACAGGGATTGTCAGCGCCATGGTCGATTATCCGATTGGCGAGTTGATCGCTGAACGGGTGCGGGCCATGGGGGTTCGTCCGTTTTACAAGTACTTTGCCCATGATGGCGTGACGGGGCCGAACATGGCAACGGTTTACAGCGATCGCGGTCATGGGGTGCGCGCTCCGGTGGTCTTTTACAATCGCTGCAACGAGGCGGCCGCGCGCTTGAAGCCCGGCGATTTTGACTGGAAGAAGATCTTCCAGGGAGGGGTGCGCTGGTTTCACAGTGGGGGCATCTTTGCCGCGCTGTCGCCAACGACCCCGGAGGTGATTCTGGAGGGGATGCAGGCGGCCAAGGCGGCGGGGGCCGTGGTGTCGTTCGATCTTAACTTTCGCGAGAAACTGTGGAAGGTATCGGGTGGATTGAGCACCGCGCAGGAAGTGATCCAGCGCATCATGACCCATGTCGATGTGCTGGTTGGCAACGAGGAAGATTTGCAGAAGGGACTGGGAATTCCCGGCCCCGAGGTCGCGGCCAAATCCAAGCTTGATCCCTCGGCCTTCTTTGCCATGATCGATCAGGTGGTGAAGCAACACCCCAACGTGAAGATTGTCGCAACCACCTTGCGTGAAGTCCATTCGACCAGTCGGCACAGCTGGGGCGCGGTTGCCTGGGTGGGAGGGAAGACCCATCTGGCGCAAACCTGCGAGCTGGATGTGCACGATCGCGTTGGTGGGGGCGATGGCTTCGCTTCTGGCTTCTTTTATGGGCTGATGAACGGGCTGAGTGCAGAGGAGTCCTTGCACCTGGGCTGGGCCCATGGGGCGTTGCTCACCACCTTCCCGGGTGATACCACCATGGCCACGCTGGAACAGGTGAAGGCGTTCGCACAGGGTGGCTCTGCACGCATTCAACGCTAAAAACGATCGGCATTGTGGGTGAAAGATCCTCTCGGGTTACGAAAGGATTTCTCCACCAGAATGAGAACGTTCTGTCACTCGGAGACATCGAGTTCCTGCTGGACAAAGTGCGCCCACAATTCCAGCTCCTCGTCGGGCATGCGATTTTCCCGCTGGAAATCGGTGGTAATCCCCACATCATGCCCCTTGACCCGGGCCGTCACATGCAGACGACCGTTGGCGTCGTACGTGTAACTGACGAGAACGGGCCAGCCAGCCGGGAGTTCGGGGGGAAGATCACGGATGGCGCACACGCCGATTCTGGTACAGATCTCGGGGCGTTCGCTCTCGCCTTCCAGCACGGTGATCAGCACGTTGTGTTGATTGGGCTTGAGGGTTTTGAACAGCTTGGTCGTGGTGTGCGGGAGAGGGGAATTCTTGGGAATCAGGATCTTGTTGATCTTGCGGCCGGTCTCCGGGTTGGCCCCCTGGATCCCCAGACTGTGCGAGCTGACGTTGGTCACGGTGAAATCGGTGTTCTTCTCTTCTTCTCGCCGCAGCGGAGCGAGCAGGTCGGCGTACAGGGCCGCTCCGTGCGCGACAGCCTCGTCAGCGGAGACCGAGCGATCGGGAACCTTGCCGGTCAACTGCTGAAGCATCTGGGGAACCATCGGCATGCGCGTTGAGCCTCCCACCAGGAGCACGCGATCGATCTGTTCCCAGGTTAAGCCAGCCTGTCGGACGACCAGCTCCGCCGTCAGGCGCGTGCGCTCCAGCAGGGGAGCGGTCGCCTCCTCGAACTCCTCGCGGGTCACCTCGACCTTGTGCCGGGTTCCCAGGTGGTTGACGAAGAGGGCGGCCTTTTTTCGTTCAGTCAACGAGCGCTTGGCACTCTCGGCGGAGAGCCAGAGTTCCTGCATACTGAGCGGATTCTCGCAGGGATCTTCGCGGAACTGCTGGCGAATGCGCTCGGCCGCGATCTCCACCAGCTTTTCATCCCAGTCCTTGCCCCCGAGACAGACATCGCCATCCGTTGCCAATGCCCTGAAATGCCGCCCCTGAATTTCAACGATGGTCACGTCGAAGGTTCCCCCGCCGAGGTCATAAACCAGAACGCGCATGGGCCGCTCGGCATGCAACTGACAGGAGCGATCGAGGAAGCCCAGTGAATAGCCATAGGCAATGGCGGCGGCAGTCGGTTCGTTGATGATGTCCAGAACGTCCAGCCCCGCCAGTTTGCCGGCATCCATGGTGGCGCGCCGACGGGTCTCTTCAAAATAGGCAGGGACGGTGATGACTGCCTTGCGCACAGCATGACCCAGTTTCCGCTCGGCATCCGCCTTGAGAGAGCGCAGGATGAGGGAGGAAATCACCTCGGGAGGGAGAAATTCGCCGTGGATCTTCTTGCGATACACCTTGGCACCCATATCGCGCTTGACGCATTCGGCCACTCGGTCTGGCTCCATCGCCGAGGCGAGCACCGCTTCTTTTCCGACGATGGTTCCCTCGTCCTCGAAAAGCACCACGCTGGGAGTGAGCAGATCGCCCGCATTGTTGGGGATGGTGGTGGGACGGCCCCGGGCATCGAGAAACGCAACCAGGGAGTAGGTTGTGCCCAGGTCAATCCCAATGGCGATCTCCTCTGCGGAAGGGGGAGAGACCGCCACAGGCGAAATTGCCTCCGGTGCGTGCACGGGCCTGGCGATCGGGATCGAGCCCACCTCGTCGGGCAGAACGCGCTGGGCGAGCGGAGGCGGAGGGGGGATTTCGGAATGCGGTGCAACGGGGGCCGCCTCCGCTCCCGGACCGTAGAGCTTGTACACCAGAGATTTGATGAGAGCCGTCGCGTTGGGGCGCAGACCGATCACCCCACTTTTCAGTTCCAGAACCTCGCTTCGCAGAGCGCGATATAACTCTTCCCAGCGACTGGTATCACGACCCATCATGCGGCGAATTGGTAAGGGGAGAGTGTCCCAGGCGGGGAGAATCACCGTTTGCCGGTAGTGGGCTTCTTCGCGCACATATGAGGCAGCCTTGCCCACCACCCGATGGAGAGAGGCTTCCACCAATTTGAGCCCCTGCCTCTGGAAGAAATCGAGCAACGTGTACGCCACGGATGGTCCTCCGCTGCTGTGTGCACCCCTGGGAGCGAAAACCCACTGGGCCAGGGGGATGACCTGGGTGCCCCAGGTCTCGCCGAATCTCTGAGCAACTCCAGAGCCAATCGCTCATGGTTCTCCCTGACAGAGCAAGAGAGCACTCCCGGGACAGCAAAAGCAGGGGAAAGTGCGGAGGCAGGGCGATTCTCCGCAGCGAAGTGAACGATTCGGGTAAGTGCAGTAATGCCAGCTTCCGCACAGGAGCGTTCCGCTTTCGCACAATCTCCTGGCTGGGAAGGGGCCTGGCAACTCGATCCGTTCAGAGTGATAATAGCAGCTTAACGAGGGTACAGAAGCAGAGGGAGTCCGCACGGCTCGGAGAGAGAGCTATGTTCGATCCGTATCATCGCTGGCTCGCCATTCCACCGACCCAGCGCCCACCCACGTACTATCAGCTTCTGGGGGTGGCACGCGAGGAAACCGATCCGGAGGTGATTGCCGAGGCCGCTCTGCGCCAGATCAGTCACATCCGCACATATCAGACAGGACCGCACGCTAAGGAATGCCAGACACTTCTCAACGAGATCGGTCTGGCGAAGGTGACGCTCCTCAACCCCGAGAAGCGCCGGGCCTACGAGGCACGCATTCCTCCTCTGAATCCAGGCGGAGGAAACGATTCCCTTCCCGAGACGGACTCCTCACAAGAACCGCTCTATCGGCAACGGCCTGGAGCGCTCCCCTGGGGCTACGCTGGGATCCTGATGCTCGGGGCGGCCCTGGCATTCTGGCTGGCGCGTGCGCTCCCCTGAGTGCGCAGAGACGTTCCCCCGAGGTGCCGGAAGACAGGTAGGATCATGGAGAAACGGCGCGGTCTTTCCCTGGCTCAACTCGCTGAGATGCTCGCCCATGCGCGGTTGCTGACTCCTGCCGAGGTGGAACAGGCCCAGGAGCGTTGGCGCAGCGAAAGTCCCACGCCGGAGAATCTCGAAGCGTTCAGTAGCTGGCTGATCGCCAACCAGTTTGCCACCGAGTTCCAGCTGGCGATGCTACGGAGTGGGCATCCTGAGCGACTGCATCTGGGGCCGTACCGGTTGCTGGAGCGGATCGGTCGTGGTCGGCTGGCGATGGTGTACAAGGCTGTCCATCGGCTGGGCTCGCAGGTCGCGATCAAGGTCTTGCCTCCCTCTCGAGCGCGCGAGCCACAGATGGTCGCGCGCTTCCAGCAGGAAGCGCGCCTGGCGCAAACGCTCTTTCATCCCAACGTGGTGCGGATTCTTGAAGTTGGCGAGGATCACGGGTTGCATTACCTGGTCATGGAGTATCTCGAAGGAGAGAGTTTGCACGAGGCCCTTCAGCGCCGGGGGAGTCTTCGGGTTGAGGAGGCGGTGGACGTGATCTACCAGGCCTTGCTCGGGTTGCAACACCTTCACGAACAGGGGTTGGTGCATCGCAATCTGGAGCCGGCGAACCTGATGCTGGTACAACCGCCGGAACTCCTTCGCTGGGAGGAAGGGTGGGCCGGTCCAGTGGTGAAGATCATCGACCTCACCTTTTCGTCGCTGGCGGTGGTCCCCTCGGCGGCCGAGGCGTTGGTGCCCTGTCCGCTCACTGGAGAGACACTGCCCCTGAGCAATGCCGGCTACCTGGCGCCGGAACAGCAGCGTGATCCAACGATCCCGGATATCCGCTCGGACATTTACAGTCTGGGATGTATTCTCTTTCACGCCCTGACAGGAAAACCGCCAACCGAGCGGGGGAGGCAGGTTCGTGAGAACATCTCGGCGGGCAGCTTCTCGCTGCGTGCCGCCCATCCAGAGGTACCAGAAAGTCTGGAGAAGATTGTGCAATGGATGACCGCTCAGGATCCGGCCCGCCGTTATCAAACCCCGGAACGGGCCGTCGGAGCACTGCGGACTCTCCTGGTGCGCAATGACGCGAGCGCGTCCTCTGAGGCGGAGAGGATGGCGCCGACCGCGTCTCCTCTTCCGGCCGTTGTGGAAGTGAGTGTGCTTCCGGCCGCGCCGATCGTTCCGTCTTCCAGCGCCGCTCCTGTCTCGCCGTCGACCGACTGGGAGGAGATCACCGCTCCTGCGCCGGAACCGCCAAACCCGATGGAAGGCTTCGCGGAGCCTCCCGGGGAAGAAGCGCAGCCAGGCGAGAACTCGGGGTTCATTCCCTTGACGCAGGCGGAGGCGAGCAACTCGGCAGGGATCGTCGCGGAGACACTCCCCGAGTTGCCCGAAGCCGCCATGTCCTCCGCGCCGCGCAGACGTAAACCACGACTCTCGCGCCGTGACTGGATTCTGCTGCTCGCAGGAGCGGCGGGGCTCTGGCTCGCCCAGGGGGTGGGCTGGGTGCTCGGGAAGTTCTGGCGAAACTGATTGCTTTTGCGCTGTGGGGAGTTACAATCACGATCCATCAATGAATGCCTTCCTTTACTCCTCAGGCCTGTCGACCATGAATCCTCGATTTTCCGGTTCTGGGCTGGCTGTTCTGGTTGCTGTCTGGCTGCTCGCGCCAGGGCTGTTGTCGGCAGCCGATGACAATGGCTGGGTGGACTTGACAGGGCCAAAAAACCTCCAAGTGTGGCGCGGCAAGCCGACTGACTGGATTCGCACCGATGCGGTGGCCATCGATGAGAAGAACCCACGGTTGCTCTCCGCGAAGGAGGCTTCCGGAGAGATTCTGGTGAATGGGGTGAAGGGGCGAGCGAAGGATCTGCTCACCCGGGCAGACCTTGGCGATGTCGAATTGCATCTGGAGTTCCTGATTCCCCGGGGATCGAACTCGGGGGTGAAGTTTCACGGACATTACGAGATCCAGATTTGCGATAGCTTTGGCAAAAAGAAAGTGGAAGGCGACGATTGTGGCGGCGTTTATCCTCGGGCAGAGTTGAAGCCCAGGTATCACCACATCGACAAGGGAATTGCTCCGCGCGTTAATGCCTGCAAGGCGCCAGGAGAATGGCAGACGCTCGACGTGATTTTTCTGGCCCCGCGTTTCGACAAGGAAGGCAAGAAGACCGCCAACGCCCGCATCGTCAAAGCGGTGATGAACGGAATGGTCATCCACGAGAATCAGGAGTTGGCGACCCCCACGGGGAATAATTACACCCGCAAGGAGATGGCGAAGGGACCGCTCCTTCTGCAGGGAGATCATGGCCCCGTCGCTTTCCGCCATGTGCGTATCCGTCCTTATCGCGAAGGAATGAAGCCATGAGCGATCTCACTCGTCGTCAAATTCTCCTCGCCGGAGTTGGGGGCCTTGTGGCCAGCGCGCTCCCAGGGGATGAGGCGAAACCGATTCTCACCCGCCCCGTGATGTTCAACACGCCGGAGGCGGATCGCATTCTGGCAAAACTTCAGGTCTTCCCGCGCGACAATCCCTGGAACGAGGACATTTCGCGGTTGCCGGTACTCAAGAACTCGAAGCAGATGATCGCCGGGATCGGCGCAGACAAACGCTTCGCCTACAACCTCGACATGTCGTTTATCCTGGTGCCAGGGGATCAGAAGAAGGTGCCCGTCAAGCTGATTTCCTACCCGGATGAATCCGACAAGGGGCCGTATCCGGTGCCGGACAATGCACCGATCGAGAACTGGCCGCTCGATGGCCGCACGCTGGAGAAGGCTCAGACGGCGAAGGAAAGAGGCGATCGTCACCTTCTCGTGGTTGATCCGGTCAAGCGCATGCTGTACGAGTTCTACACCGCCCGCAAAACCGAGGATGGCTGGGAAGCAGGATGTGCGGCCATCTTCGATCTTAAAAGTAACAAAATGCGGCCTGATGGCTGGACCTCCACCGACGCCGCCGGTTTGCCCATCTTTCCGGCAGTCGTGCGCTACGACGAGGTCGAACGCGGCATGGTCGAGCACGCGATGCGTTTCACGGTGCGGCGCACTCGACGGGCCTATGTCTATCCCGCAACGCACTTTGCCAGTCGCCTCACCGATCCCAACCTGCCGCGCATGGGAGAGCGCTTCCGGCTGCGCCAGGATTTTGAGGTGAAGGGGTACTCGCCCCATGCCCAGGCCATCCTGAAAGGGCTGAAGAAATACGGGATGTTCGTTGCCGACAATGGTGGGGACTGGCGCCTGTCCGTCGCTCCCGATGCGCGCATCAAGGGACTCGACGACCTGCGCAAGGTAAAAGGGTCGGATTTCGAAGTAGTGCAGACCACTGGCCCGAACGAAGGGCCTCGCGCGAAGTAGAGGAGAAGCGATGCGCTTGGTGCTGGCTCTGTTCGTGGCGCTGATCTTCCTGGGGGCAGGGCGGGCGGACGAACCGTTTGCCCTGCGCGATGGCCAACGGATCGTCTTTCTGGGGGATAGCAACACCTTTGCTGGCCGCTTCCTCGTTCAACTCGACGCCTACCTCTTCACCCGGTTTCCGGAGAAAAAGTTCACCCTGCTCAACCTCGGGTTGCCGAGCGAGACGGTCTCGGGATTGTCGGAACCGGATCACCCCTATCCGCGCCCGGATGTGCATGAACGGGTAGAGCGCGCCCTTGCGAAGTCGAGGCCGGATGTTGTTGTGATCTGTTATGGCATGAACGATGGGATTTACTACCCGCCTGCCGATGAACGGTTCAAGAAATACCAGGCGGGGATCGAGAGTGTGCTTGGCAAGGTGAAAAAAGCTGGGGCAAAGGCAGTTCTGATGACGCCGGCGCCCTTTGATCCTCTGCCGCTCAAGGATCGCGTCCTTCCCCGTACCGCCGACAGGTTTAGCTGGATGCACCCTTACAGCGAGTACGACCAGGTGCTGGGACGTTATTCTGACTGGCTTCTGACCCTGCGTGCAAAGGGCTATCCGGTCGCCGATCCACACACGGCAATCAATCGCTACCTCACGATGCGCCGCAAAACCGAGCCCAGCTATCGCGTCTCCGGCGATGGAATCCACCCCGATGCCACCGGACACTGGTTCATCGCTCAGGAATTGCTCCGCACCTGGCAGGCTCCCGGCGCGGTGGATCGGGCCGAGATTGACGGCGCCACCGGCAAGATGATTCATGGCGACATCAACGATCTTCATTGTGATGAAAAGGAGATTCGTTTTCGTTGGAAGACGCGCCTGCCGATGCCGAGTGATCCCGGATGGGACCGGAAGTTAGCGGGACTGGAGCGCATCCATGAGCGCTGGAATCGCCATCTGCTGATGGTAAAAAATGCTCCGCGCGCGAAGTATGAACTCTACGAGGGAGACCGCAAACTTGGGACCGTCACCCGAGACGAACTGGCAGCCGGGGTCGATTTGCTCGCCTTTCCCGACCTCTCCACCAACCAGAATGCTCAGCGCAGCTGGAAGCTGCTCGAGGAGCGCCAGGGGGTGCTTGGTCTGGCCTGGTTGACGGATGTGGGCCACAAGCGACCGGGTACCCCGAAAGGGATCGCTCTCGACGAGGCGACCAGGCGTGCGGAAGCGCTGGAAAAGGAAATTCGTCGCCTCACCCAGCCTGTCACGCTCACCCTGCGACTGCTGCCTGTGCCGTAGCGTGGGACGCGGGGTGGAGAGCTGCCTCATGACCGACACCTCCGCCAGTTTGCTTGAACGGCTGCGAAATTCCCCGGACGCAGCGCACTGGGAACGGTTCGTTGGTCTGTACGCGCCAATCATTTATGGGTGGACGCGCCGAGCCGGGTTGCAGGACGCCGACGCAGCCGATCTCATTCAGGAAGTGTTCGCGGTCCTGGTGCAGCGTCTCCCGCAGTTCCATTACGATTCACGGTTGCGATTCCGTGCCTGGTTGCGACAGGTTGTGTTAAATGTGTATCGGGCCTGGCGGCGGAAAAGCAGACCGGACCCGCGCGACAATCTTCCTGAGGTGGAAACCCCGGATCCGGCGGAGGAATTCTGGGACCGCGAATATGCCCAGGCGGTGGCCAGTCGCGCGCTGCAGATGATGCAGGCGGAGTTCGCCCCGAATACCTGGCGTGCCTGCTGGATGACAGCGGTCGAGGGACGAGCGCCAGCCGCGGTTGCCGCGGCACTGGGAATGACGGTCGGCGCCGTCTATGCGGCCCGATGCCGCGTGTTAGCCCGGCTCCGTGACGAACTCAATGGGTTGGAATGCTGAGCGAGTTCCTGGCTCTGGCGTGCCACCAGCGTTCGTCGTGATGTATTTATCTCTCAACTCGATTAACCCCGATTTCTTTCACCGCATCCTCGGCATTGCCAAACGAGGCGACTCCGAAACGATCTCGGATTGAGCAACGGACACGACGCATTCCTTCGCTACATGTCGTTGCGAGCATGCTTCTTTTTTCTGTAAGAGATTGCTCTCCCGGCGCAATCAGTAGATAGAGCGCGCTTCAAGATCAAGGGAACGCGGCTCGGTCGATGAACCGATTCGTCGCCGAGTCAGGGAGAACGATCGATTCCGTGTAGTCGGATGTGCAAATCGAGGGAGAACACGATTACGCCGCGCGTCCCTGCGATTCCACGCTCCTCAAATGCGAGGACATCATTACACAAACGAAACGAGAGATCCGATGCCACTCACCTCGGAAGGGATAAGTATCCGGACCATCGATCGGAAAAAGCTCGAGAAGGGAGATGTTCTGGCGAAAATCAATGACGGAACCACACAGGGGAAGTTGATTGTCCTGGGCTCTCGCCTGGGCGGCCAGGCTGGGAATCTCCAGCACATTGCCATTTTCGTCAGTCAAGATGACAATGGCACTGTGATTGACGCGCACAAAGAGCCTGGCGTCTCCGAGCGCTCCAACTTTTTTACTACCGATATGGATAAGAGCGAGAATTTGTGGCTGTGTTTTCGGCTGAGTGTGTTTGCGCGGAGTGCCAATTTGAATGTGGACAAGTTTGTGGAGAGAGCGCGCTCGATGATTGGCGAGCAATATGGCGGCCGCGGGATGGCCAAGGCAGTGTTGGCTCCCTTCAGATGGGTTGTTACTCCACTGATGCCAGAGAGTCGGAGTGCCCCGCTCGAAGAGGAAGTCAATCTGCTTACCGAGACGGATCAATCACCTCACCATCATGCGACCTTCTGCTCGGAATTTGCCTCCTATGCTCTGTGGAATATCCCGCGTCTCCAATCCCTCTGCATGACACCCAACGGGGTCGTTCGGAGGATGACCGGTCAAACGGATTGGCAGAAGTATGCCGCTGAAGACTATGACGACTCAGAAGATGACTTTGGTTGTATGGGCATTGTTCTCTAAATCGCTCAAGGCACTTCTGGGTACTCCAACCCGTGCAGGATGGGGCGCGTTCCCTTGAAGGCACATCCGCCTCTGCGAGATTGGATTTCCCGATTTGGTGAAAGTAACGATGCCTTCAAGCACGCCTTGCCCTGATCACGATCGCCTTCGCGCGATGATGGCGGGAGTCCTCTCGGCCACCGAGGTGGATCCCCTGGCATCTCACATTGAAGCGTGTTCGACGTGTGTCGCACTCCTGCAAACCCTGAGTAGCAGGAAGCTGCTACCGGACACGATTGGGGGAGGGGTGCTCAAAGAGATCCCCGAAATCCCAGCCTGGCTCGAAGGGCTGATGACCGATCTTCGACGCCTCCCCCAGCCTGGAGTGCACACCTGCACGGGGATCCAACCGCCAGAACGGCTGGGGTCGTACCGCATCCTTCGATTGCTCGGTGAAGGTGGGATGGGGAGTGTTTATCTGGCCGAGGACGAACGTCTCGGGCGCACGGTCGCACTCAAGACGATCAGGCCTGCAATGGTGGCCAAGGGCACGTTGCGCGACCGCTTCTGGCGCGAGGCCCAAGCTGTTGCTGCGCTGCGATCCGATCACATCGTTCCCATCTATCAGGTTGGCGAGGACAACGGGGTCGCGTTCCTCGTTATGCCCTTGCTGAAAGGAGAATCGCTGGAAGGCCGGCTCCGGCGAGCGAACGGGAGCCTCCCCGTGGCAGAGGCAGTTCGAATTGCGCGCGAGATCGCACTGGGGTTGGCTGCCGCGCATGCGGTGGGATTGATCCATCGCGATATTAAACCGGGCAATATCTGGCTCGAAGAAACGGCGGACGAAACCCACGCGCTCAGGACCCGGGTTCGCCTTCTTGATTTTGGTCTGGTACGCAGGGCACAGGACGACACCCAATTGACATCTGCCGAGGTCGTCCTTGGCACCCCCTGTTACATGGCGCCGGAACAGGCGCGGGCCGAGCTGGTCGATCCACGGGCCGATCTTTTCAGCCTGGGCTGTGTGTTCTACCACATGTTGACCGGGCAACGCCCTTTCGTCGGGCGGAATTTGATGAGCGTCCTTACAAGCCTGGCGGTCGATACTCCATCCCCTCCACACGAGTTGAACCCAGACTGCCCGCGTTCGCTCTCCAACCTGGTCCTGTGCCTGCTCGCCAAAAAACCTTCGCAACGCCCTCCTTCTGCGACCGCTGTGGCGAGGAGTCTTCTAAAGTGGGAGGCAAGCCCTGAAGCCCCTGGTTCTCCCGTTCAGCGTCCGGCTTGCGCAAGGTATGTGCTGCGCGTAATGGTGGGCGCATTGATCCTGTTATTGCTGAGTGCGGGGCTGCTTTTTCGGAGTGCGATCTACCACATTGTGACCGACCAGGGTGAATTGGTAATTGAAACCGACGCCAGCGCGATTGAGGTGAAAATCGTCCAGCAAGGGCTGGTGATCCACGACAGGACAGCCAGGCGAGATTTCATCCTGAAGGCAGGAAAGGGCGAGATCGAGGTATACGAGAAGGATGGAATCAAAGTCGCAACAAGGCAATTTGAACTCACCCGCAATGGGAAAACCACCGTCAAGGTGACCCTTGGGGAACTGTCCGAGGCCCGCAAGCGTAACGACCCCGAGCGCCGTGCTGCTGAGTGGGTGCTTTCCGTCGGAGGGAAGGTTCGCATAAACGATCAGTCGGATGACATTGATCACCCTTGCAGACTACCGAAAGAGGGCTTTCGGCTCACCCACGTCAATGTCTATGCCGGAAACGAGAAGGTGAACGAGCGCGTTACCGATGAGGGGATGGCAACTCTGGAGGGGTGCAAACACCTCGCTTTCCTCAATCTGGGATACACTCACATCAGCAATCAAGGAGTAGCCCACATCAAGGATTGTCAGAAGCTCACTGTTTTAACGCTGGCGAGGAGCAGGGTAACCGATGAAGTGCTTGGACACTTCAAGGATTGCAAGCACCTCACGCTCCTCAATCTGGATCGCACAAAAGTTGGTGATCTGGGGATCGCTTCGTTCAAGGATTGCAAGGACCTTCGGGTTCTCCATGTGGCGGGAACACGGATCGGCGACAAGGGGTTGGCTACCTTTGCCGAATGCGAGGATCTCACCGTTCTTTGGCTGGGGGGGACCAGAGTGACCGATGAGGGGCTCGCTTGCTTCAAAAAATGTCGCAAACTGGAGAGCCTTTATCTAGGCAGCACTTCGATCGGGGATGAGGGGATGGCTCATCTCAAGGATTGCCAGCACCTCCACACGCTGTATCTGCACAATACACACGTGACCGATGCCACACTGGCTCAACTCAAGGAGCGTGTCAACCTCCGCTACCTTTACCTTCATGGAACGCAGGTAAGTGATAGTGGGTTGGTTCACCTCAAGGGTTGCAAACAGCTGAACTACCTCAATCTGGGGCAGACGAAGGTGACCCAGAAAGGGATCGACGCCCTCCGCCACGCATTACCCGAATGCAAGATCTCAATGGGGCTCGATTGAGGCATTCTCTGCCCAGAGGCCGACAAGGTCCCAGGCTGAGTCTACCGTTTCCATCCAATCACAGAGGAGAATCCCGTGCCACAACTCGTTACCTTGGGTGCCACCCTGGTCTGTGCCGCTGGGACCGCCCCGTCCGCCCTGGTGGTCGTCGATCCCCGAGTGCTTGGAGAAAAGAAGCCTGCCGCCAACATTCTCGACTTCATCCCATTTGTAAACATCCTGCCGTTTGGCACCTGCAACATTCTTACAGCCGCCGCGTCGGGTGTACCTACTCCCTGCGTGCCCGCGACCGTGGCGCCGTGGGTGCCTGGAAGCCCCAAGGTGATCCTGCGCGGTGCTCCCGCGTTGAATAACACCTCCGTCTGTAACTGTGCAGTGGGTGGAGTGATCAGCGTCACCAACCCAGCGACCACCATCGTGATGATTCCCTGAGCCACGATTTTCGGCGGGATCGAGCTGTAATCCTCGAAACGATTCTTCCGCATCAATAAGACTTCGTAGCACTCCCTCTGGAGCCGCGGGAGAGTGCTGGTTGGTTTTTTTTCGTCTCTTGCGCGGCGGGGTTTCCTTCCAATCGTTACAATTCAGGAGGGTGCCGTGATCAGGGAAACCATGACATCGGTTCAGTGCTTCGGTGCCGAGGAGCGCTGGATGTCAGCGGAGAGCGACCTATGGTTTCGTGGTGCGGCTCCAGAGGCCTCCGTTGGCTTGCCTGGGTGGCAAGCGCGGGGGCAGTTATCGGTCTCGGTTGGCTCGCCTATCGTGGGCTGACGCATACTCCCTCCTCTCCTTCGGTTGATCCGCGCTCCCTCCCGTTCTGGGAGAGCGCGACCGAGGTGGGCATCACCTGGCGAATGAACTTCCTCCCCAATGAACAGGGGACGACCTTCAAGATCAACCTCTACGACCACGGTTCTGGGTTGGCCGTGGGTGATTTCGACGGGGATGGGCACGACGACCTCTACTTCTGCAATGAACTTGGTCCCAACGCCCTTTACCGAAACAAGGGCGATGGGACCTTCGAGGATGTAACAGACAGAGCAGGGGTCGGACTGGGCGACCGGGTGTGCACGGGAGCGACCTTTGTAGATTACGACAACGACGGCCGACTTGATCTTTACGTCAGCAGTACCCGCGGGGGCAACGTGCTCTTCCGCAACGTGGGCGAGGGGAAGTTCCAGGATGTGACCGAGTCCGCCGGGTTGACCCACGTTGGTCATTCGCAGACGGGGGTCTTCTTTGACTACAACGATGATGGCCTGCTCGATCTCTACCTGACCAACACCGCCGAATGGACCTCCAGTACCTTCGATCGAGAAGCACATTATTACCTCGGCAAGGGCGATTTTGGCAGCGTCGGTCTCAGCCGCAAGGAGATGAACGTTCTCTATCGCAATAATGGCGATGGGACGTTCACCGATGTCACCGAGAAGGCCGGGCTGGAAGGGAGAGGATGGGCCGGAGATGCGGCGCCCCTGGATTACGACGACGATGGCAAGATCGACCTCTTTGTCACCAGCATGTTTGGTCGTTGCCAGCTCTACCACAACAACGGGAATGGCACCTTTACCGATGTCACGCTCAAGGTGCTCGGCCGCACACCCTACGGTGCCACCGGGGTAAAGGTGTTCGATTTCAATAACGATGGGCGACTCGATATCCTGGTCGTGGACATGCACTCGGACATGTGGATGGGGCTAGATTGGGGGCAGAGTTCGCGGGAACTCGCCGAGCGGGTGCACAAGCAGAAATTTCGTTACATCAATGGACCGATGGTGAAGGAGGACCCGAGCCTTAGCGAGTCGGAAAAGGAATTTGCCCGGCGGTTGGGATTTCGCCATGAGGATGTCCTCTTTGGCAATGCGCTGTATCGCAACGAGGGGGGAGGGAAGTTCACGGAGGTCTCCGAGGTTGCCGGCCTGGAAACATTTTGGCCATGGGGGATCGCCATTGGAGATTTTGACAACGATGGCAACCAGGATGTCTTTCTTCCTTCGGGGATGGGCTATCCGTTCTATTACTGGCCCAATGCCCTGCTGATGAATCGGGGCAATGGCACCTTCGAGGATCGTGCCAAAGAACTGGGAATCGAGCCTCCGCCCCGAGGACAATTTTTCCCAGAGCGCATTGACAGCTTGCTGGCCGCGCGCAGCTCGCGCTGCGCTGTGACGGCTGATTTTGATGGCGATGGACGCCTGGAGATCGTCACGAACAATTTCAACGATCAGCCCTACTTCTTCAAGAATCAACTGCCCAGGAAGAACTACGTCTCCTTCCGATTGCGAGGAACTCGGAGCAACCGGGACGCGCTCGGAGCAGTGGTCCGGGTGTATTGCGGCAAACAGATATTAACCCGGCAGGTCCAGGGTGCGGGGGGATACCTCTCGCAATCCTCCCACATCCTTCATGTTGGTCTCGGGGACGAAACGAAAATCGACCACGTCGAGATCACCTGGTCCGGCGGGGAGAAACAGCGCCTCGAGCAGGTGAAAGTGAACGCGCTCAACGATATTGTGGAACCGTCGCGCGGGGCCAGCCCCTAATGCACCGATCCACTCGGACCAGGGATGAGGCATCGGTCTCGTGCGCAATCTACCTTGACGGATGGGGGAGGCTCGGTTAGAAAAGCAAAGCTGAGAAGCTGCGTAATGGGTAGCCCGCGACCACCGTCACGGGCGTTTTTTATGGTTCCTGAGAGACCCGGCTTCGGGCCAACCGCTCCCCTGACTCTGTGTCAGGGCCCGATTTCCCATGCCGGGGTGGGATAGCCGAATGGCCTGTACTTCTGTCGTCGGCCTGCAATGGGGCGACGAGGCCAAGGGTAAGATCGTCGATCTTCTCACCGACCACCACGACATCGTCGTTCGCTATAACGGCGGCGCCAATGCCGGCCACACAGTCGTTTGCGAAGGCCGCACGTTCAAACTGTCGTTACTCCCCACCGGAGTGATTCGCCCGCACATTCGCTCGGTGATCGCGAATGGCGTGGTGGTTTATCCGCCGCGCTTTCTGGAAGAGGTGGCGGGGTTACGCAAAGCCGGCGTGCCGGTGGGCGAAAACCTGGTGGTAAGCGATCATGCACATGTGATCTTCCCTTATCATCTGGCCGAAGAGCAATTGAGTGAACAGGGGAGTAGCGGCGCAATCGGCACCACCGGGCGCGGAATTGGCCCGTCGTATGCCGACAAGGCCGGGCGCATTGCGGCGGTGCGGATTGGCGAACTCCTCCAGCCGGAGCATCTGCGCGAACGCCTGGAGCCCATTGTCGCTCGCAAAAATCGTCTACTACGTGCCCTTTCGCCCGAAGCGCAGAAGTTCGACCTTGACCTGGGGGGAAGCCTCCTGAGTGGGATGGTGCGTGTGCGCGCAGCGCAGCCCGATCCCCTTCACTTCGATGTCGACGATCTGTGTCGCGAATATGCGGCCTATGGCGAACAGATGCGCCCACACATCACCGATACGACCCAGTTGCTTCACGAGGCGCTGCGGCACAAGAAACGCATCCTCTTCGAGGCGGCCCAGGGGAGTCTCCTCGATGTCGATCATGGCACCTATCCGTACGTCACCAGTTCGAATAGCACGGTGGCCGGGGTGTGGACCGGATCGGGGGTGCCGGCTCGGCGGTTGACGCGCATCATCGGGGTGATCAAGGCCTACTCCACCCGGGTGGGCCGTGGACCTTTCCCGACCGAGTTGAACGACGGCAAGGAGGGGATCGGCGAACGGATCCGACGCACCGGGCGGGAATATGGGACAGTGACGGGCCGACCGAGGCGTTGTGGCTGGTTCGACGCAGTCGCGGTGCGCTACAGTGCGGCAATCAACGATGTCGACGAACTGGCGCTGATGCTACTCGATGTGCTCAGCGAGGTATCGGAGATCATGATCTGCACGGGGTATCGGCTCAAGGGTGAGTTGATTGACACCTTCCCCACCGATGCGTACGTGCTGGAACAATGTGAGCCGGTCTACGAAAAACTCCCGGGGTGGGGGACCGATCTGAGCACGGCGCGTCGGGTGAGCGATCTCCCCGCCCATGCGCGCCGGTATGTGGATCGGTTAAGTGAATTGCTTCAGCGACCGGTGACGATCGTTTCGGTCGGTCCGGATCGCAGCCAGACCATTCAGTGTTCCTGAGAACCTTGTCCCTGAGAAAGCGGCTTGCTGTGGCTGTGATGTCGCGATTCAAGCCTGACACACTGGAGCGGTTGGCGCGCGCGGGGCTCGATCCGGCTCGGTTGCCGGTCCATGTGGCGATCATCATGGATGGCAACGGCCGCTGGGCACGTCAGCGCGGTCTGCCGCGTGTGGAAGGTCATCGCCAAGGGGTACAGAGCGTCCGGGCCACGGTCGAGGAATGTTGCCGATTGGGGATCGGACAACTCACTCTTTATTGCTTCTCCAGCGAAAACTGGAAGCGACCGCAACTGGAACTCAACTTTCTGATGGCATTGTTGCAACAGTATCTGATCGAAGAACGCGCCGAGATCATGGAGCAGAATATCCGTTTCTGCACGATCGGTCGTCGCGAGGGACTGCCCGAGGCGGTGTTGCGCGAAATCGATACCAGCGTGCGCATCAGTGCGACTAACACGGGGATGCGCCTGTGCCTGGCGATCAATTACGGGGGGCGTACGGAACTCGTCGATGCGGTCCGCGCGCTCGCCCGACAGGTGCGCGCGGGAACCCTTGAGCCAGAAGAGATCGAGGAAGAGCACCTGAGCAACGCCCTGTACACCGCCGACTATCCCGATCCTGATCTTCTGGTGCGCACCGCGGGCGAGATGCGTGTGAGCAACTTTTTGCTGTGGCAGATCTCGTATGCGGAGCTCTGGGTCACCGAGGATTGCTGGCCCGACTTTGGGCGCGACACCCTGCATCGCGCCCTGAGGGATTATGCCCGCCGAGAGCGCCGCTTTGGGGGGTTGAAAGGCTGATTCATGCTGCGGACGCGCCTCTGGATGGGAACGGTGCTCACGCTGCTGGCGCTCGGGGTTCTCCTCGTGGATCGCTGGCTGGCTCCCTGGTATCCCTTTCTGTTGCTTCTCGTGCTGATTCTCTCCTTGCTGGGGTGTTACGAATTTTCGACCATGTTGACGCCCCGGCAGAGCCCTCCGCGGTGGCTTGCGCTTGCTGCGGTGGCGTGCCTGGTGTTTGCCCCGTGGCCGCCTCATCTCTGGTCGTGGGCACAGAGGCTCGATCCCGATCCCTGGCACTGGGTGCTGGGCAGTTTGACCGCAGTCCTCCTGGTCGGGTTTGTGGAAGCGATGGCGAACTATCAGAACCCCGAGAGCCTTCCCGAGGGGGAAGCGATCCTGGTGGTGGTGCGGATTGCCTTTCTCCTTTTCATGGCAACTTATCTCGGGCTTCTGCCAGCCTTCCTGACCCAGTTGCGCTGGCCTCAGGTGATTCGTGCGGGGTCGGCTGATGAACAGGCCCTCGTGGCGTTGACGCTCACGATCTTCGTGCCCAAGTGTTGCGACATCGGGGCCTACTTCACCGGCCGGTTCCTGGGTAAGCGGCGGATGACGCCGCTGCTGAGCCCCAAAAAAACCTGGGAAGGGCTGGCAGGCGGAATCCTCACGGCGATTCTGGTGGCCGTGGGAGTCAATCGCCTGGGTCCTGCCTTGCCGGGTTTGCTGGGGAGCACGGATCTCTGCGCTATCGGCTTTGGCATCACCGTTGGGGGGATGGGTGTTCTGGGAGATCTGGCCGAATCGCTGATCAAGCGTGCCTGTCGCCAGAAGGACGCCTCCCAGGTGGTTCCTGGCTTTGGGGGAGTGCTGGATGTGGTGGACTCGATTGTCTACGCAGCTCCGGTAGCTTATTGCTGGCTGTGTTGAACCTGGGCATCACTCTGGTGTCCTGACGATACCCACCTTGCGCGGAGGCGTGCGACGAGGGCGAGGGGCGGGGCGGGAGCGTTCCTGCGTCTGTCCCCCGGCTGGGATGACCTCAAAGGGTTAACCGATGAGCGAAGCAAAAATCACCCTGAACAGTCAGGACGAAGCCGTCGTGCTTTTTGGGAGGCAGGATCAGCACCTGCGCGAGATTCGCGCAGCGATCGGGTTACAGCACCTGGCTGCCCGGGGCGATACCATCAGCATCAAGGGGACAGACGAGCAACTCGAGCAGACGCGGCGCGTCTTTGAACAATTGCGTCATCTGGTTTCCCGCCAGGGGAGTCTCTCCCTGGAAGATGTGCGGACCGCGGTGGAAGTGGTGTTGCATGGCGGGGACAAACTGGCCATGGCGCCGGCCGCGGTGGACAAGGCGAGTGATATCGGAAGTCGTTATGTCCGACCGCGCACCGACGGCCAGGCCCGCTATGTCAAGGCAATGCGCGATCATGACCTGGTGCTTTGCATCGGTCCGGCGGGGTGTGGGAAAACCTATCTGGCGGTTGGGATGGCAGTCAGCATGTTACGCCAGGGGATGACGAAAAAGATCGTCCTGGTGCGCCCCGCGGTGGAGGCGGGCGAACGCCTCGGCTTCCTCCCGGGCGATATCGTGGCCAAGATCAATCCCTACCTGCGTCCCCTCTTCGATGCCCTCAATGACATGATGGATCATGAGCAGGTGAAGCGCTACATGGAGGCGGACATCATCGAGATTGTGCCGCTGGCCTACATGCGTGGACGCACCTTGAACCAGGCGGTGATCATTCTGGACGAGGGGCAAAACACCACCGTGCCCCAGATGAAGATGTTCCTGACCCGCATGGGCCATGGGTCGAAAATCATTGTGACGGGAGATGTTACGCAGGTTGATCTCCCCAAGCAAACGCGGAGCGGATTGATGGACGCGGTGCAGCGTCTGAAGGACGTGGAGAGAATCGGGCTTGTGTATCTGGGCGAAAACGATATTGTCCGCAATCCGTTGGTGCAGCAGATCCTCAAGGCTTACGAAGAGGATCGGCCCCGGAAAAAGAAGGAGTAAAGGAAGTCTGGCCAGTTCAGGAAACCTGCCATCGTTCTATAACGCGGATGGAGCCGGCGTTATAGAGAACCTGCTGGCAAGAGAGACCCGTGCCTTGAGGCAACCGGTCTCGGTATCCTTACTCCGTTCCCTCTAAAACCGCCATGCACGGTTTGTCGAAAAAAAATTCGCGTCTGGTGCAATGGGACGAGAAACGTCGTTC
The DNA here is from genome assembly GCA_029777335.1 of Planctomycetota bacterium. Lineage (GTDB taxonomy): Bacteria > Planctomycetota > Planctomycetia > Gemmatales > Gemmataceae > JAKOSN01. The sequence goes on along the minus strand of JAKOSN010000202.1, from coordinate 52,870 downwards.
CACCCAGAAGGTGACCCTGTTTCTGGCCTCGCTCTGGCATCGTCCGACCCTGATCCGGGTGGCGATTGTCCTGGCCGTGACAGTCGCGACCACCTTCCTCGCCGATGCGTGGAGTCATTCCATTCCCTACCGGGTGGGTGAAGTGTGGCCCCACGATGTCCGCACCCGGGTGGATTTTGAAGTGGAGAACCTGGCCAAGACGGAGGAAGATCGCGACGCTGCTGTCGAGCGGCTCCCTCCCCATGAACGCAATAACCCCATCCTCTGTGCGCGCCTGCGTCAGGCCATCCCGGTTGTGGTGGATCGCTACCCGGCAGGCACCATCCTCATTCAGCGCGGCCAGGTGGTGACCGAGGATAAACGGCAACTGCTGCGCGCCGAATCGCGCGCCTATCACAAGTCGATGAAATGGGCCGCCCGGGGGCGACGCTACTTTGCCCTCTTTTTGCTGATGAGCCTTCTGGCCCTGCTGGTGGTGCTGTACGTGGTTCGTTATCAACCGACCCTGGCCCAGGATACCCCACGCATCATTGCGCTGGGTGTTCTCATTCTCCTCACGCATTTTCTCTGGTTAGTGCTCTCGCAACCTCCCTGGCACGGGGGACTCCTCCCACTCACTGTGACGGGGATGATCCTGGCGATTGCCTTCCGGCCACAGTTTGCCCTGTTGATGTGTTTTGCCCTGTCGATTGCCCTGACCGCCTCGCGGGGTAATGGCATGGATCACCTCCTGGTCCAGATCGGCGGACAGGCTGTGGCGATCCTTCTCTTGCGCAATGTGCGAACGCGAACGCAACTGATCGAGATTGGAGCCGCCGCTGGCCTGGGTTACCTGGCGATGACGCTTGCCTCCGCTCTGCTCACGCATCAAACCTGGCCGATGATCCTGTCCGATGGGGTGCGCCGCTTTCTCTGGGGCGCGCTTGCTGGCTTCCTGGTATCGGGGTGTCTGCCGCTGATTGAACGATGTTTTGGAGTTGTGACCGATGTCAGTTTGATGGAACTGGCGGATGGCTCGCATGTGTTGCTCCAGGAGTTGGTGAAACGCGCCCCGGGGACGTACAACCACAGCATGACCGTTGCCAACCTGGCCGAACATGCCGCCGAGGCCATCGGAGCGAACTCCCTGCTGACCCGGGTGGGGTCCTACTTCCACGACATCGGCAAGATGCTCAAACCGCAATATTTCATCGAAAATCAGAACGGGGCGAATCTCCACGATACCCTGGAACCGGGGCTGAGCACACTGATCATCATCGGTCATGTCAAGGATGGAGCAGCGCTGGCGGAGCAGTATCGTCTGCCGCAGGTGCTGATCGACTTTATCCAGCAGCATCACGGGACAACGCTGGTCGAATACTTCTATCGCGTCGCCTTGCGGCAACAGGAGCAGCAAGGCCATACCCCAACGCTGGCCGAGGGATCGCCGTGCGCGCTGGAATCGTCGTTTCGCTATCCTGGGCCGAAACCGCAAACGCGCGAGGCGGGGATTGTCATGCTCACCGATGCGGTGGAGAGTTCGAGTCGCGCGCTGGCAGAACCCACCCCGAGCAGTTTGCGTAAACTGGTGCGGGATATGTTGATGAAGCGCCTTCTCGACGGCCAGTTTGATGAAAGCGGTCTCACGCTCACCGAATTGCATCGCATCGAGGAGAGCTTGTGCAAGGGGCTAATCGCTCTTTATCATTCGCGCATCAAGTATCCCGAGGCTCGGGAACGTCGCGTGGCCTGAGGTCCGGGGCGGAAGTCCGGTTGGCTTGTGAACGATGCTCCTTTTCCAGTCAGATAGCCCCTTTTGAGGGAGTGATTCCTCGGCATCGGCGTTCGATGTACGTTGCCTGGTGAGCGCGCCGGGACAAAGCACATTCCCCTCTCACTTTTCCTTTTCTTCCGGGATTCTCACGTCGTATCATACACCAACCGTTGCGTTCCTGTTCGGGGAAACAGACACGGCGAGCTCAGACTCGGTGGAGTCTACCGATGGACATCCTGGAAATCTTCGATGGCAGCGGGCGCCGCCGTCAGGTGGTGCTGGACAGGCCCTTGCTCTTCATTGGCCGCGATGCGACCTGCGACGTTTGCCTGGCTCATCCCAGCGTTTCCCGGCGCCATGCCCAGCTGCAACGGACCGAGCAGGGAACGTGGTTATTACAAGATCTGAATAGTCTGAATCATGTCTACTTCGGCGATACCCCGATCCCTCATATCATCCTGGAGCCGGGCAAGCAGGTGCGCATTGCCGATTATCGGCTCGGATTACGGGAGGTCATCACTCCGCTCGATCAGTCCGAAACGATCGAACCGCTCGGGGCAGAGGATTCCAGCCCCTCGTGGCCGGGGTTGGAGCCGGGCTGGCTCGAACATTTGCAGATGTTTCAGCGGGTTCTCCTTCGCACCGACCAACCGCGGATTGTTCTCGAACGGTTGGCGGAGGAGTTTCAACGGATCGCCCGACCGGCCAAGGTGGCAATTGGGTTGACGCAACCTGGTGGATATACCTGGGAGGTGGTGTGTCCGCAGGGAGTGGAAGGAGAGATGCTGCATCTGGAGGCCGCACAGGTTCACGCCGGAGCCGAGGACAGCGAGATCCGCACCTGGACCTACGGCCCGCGTCCGCAGGAGACGGCTCTGGCCTCAGCCCCCTACTGCCTGCTCTTTCCCATGAAGGGGCGGTCAGGAGTGATCGGCCACGTGTACCTCGAAAAGCCGCGTCAGGCCCCGATGCCGACAGCGCTGCAACGCTATCTCAGCCTCTATGCCAACTATGGCGGTCTGCTTTATGAAAACCTGCAGGTGAACTCGCTGCGGTTGGCGCAAAAAGCGATTGAGGAGGAACTGAGTCGAGCACGGCAGATTCAGATGGAACTCTTCCCCGCCACCTTCCACATCGATAATCGGCTGGATCTCCACGGAGTCAACCTGCCCAGCGTGCACATCAGCGGGGATTACTACGATCTGGTGAAGATCGGGGAACACAAGGTCGCCTTTATCATTGCCGATGCCATGGGGCATGGGTTGACCGCCGCTCTCTCCATGGCCGTCTGTCATGCCACCATTCGCATGGGACTCACGCTGAGGTTGCCCTGGGATGCTTTGTTCAAGGGGGTGGATAGCATCGTCGGGCAGGGGGGAACCACGCGCTATGTCACGGGGCTGATTGGCCAGATTGATCTGGACCGGAACGAACTTGAACTGGCGATTGCCGGGCATTTTCCGCCGTCGATCATCGTGGGAGGCGAACAGGTTCCCGTCCCCGACGAGTGCTGCACCCGTCCCTGGGGACTCGATCTGCCCAGTTCGTGGAAGGTCGGTCGGATTCCCTTGAAGAAGGGGGACTGGTCGATCCTCTGTTTTACGGATGGGATTACCGACGCGGTCATTGGCCCGCAGAGGAAGTTCGGGCTGGAAGGAGTGCTGGCCTATCACAAGGATCAATGGCGTGCCAGTGCCGAGGACATGTGTCAAGGGCTTGTCAACACGGTGGCGCGCCAGCAGAAATCGCGCACTCTCGCCGATGACCAGACCGTTCTGGTGCTTCGTTCCACGCAGGGACGCGCCCCCACGCGGCAAACCAAGGAAGCAGAGTCTGGCGCGGTTATGCGCTAGGTGGGCAGGGAGGCGGAGGCTTCTCCCGACCGGCGTCGTCCGGCAGTGGCGCGGGAATCGAGGATCCGGGCCGGGAAAGTGATTCGTCTGGTGTTCATCCGGAGTTTGTGGCACCCTACAATAGAAGAGTGGCGCTGGCTGCGCAGAGGGGTCTGTCAGCGTTCGGCGGAGGATACGCCCCAGAGATCAGCATTGTGCAGGGCGCAACCCGTTCCCTTGCTTGTGGAGGGACAGAATGTCCGCAACGACCGATCACTCCCCGGACAACGGCTGGACGGCCCTGGCTACTCTGGAGATTGCCAGCGGCGAGAAAACTCTTCCCGCCAGTCGTTGTCTGCAGATCTATCGCCTGATGGCCCGTGCCCGCGCCCTGGAAGAGTGCATGATCAAGATGAGCAAGTCCGGGCAAGGCTATTTCTGGATTGGCGGGCCCGGTGAGGAAGCCTTCAATACCTGTCTGGGGCTGCTGGTGAAGAAGGGATGTGGCCCTGCCTACGATTATCTCCATCTGCATTATCGCAATAGTGCCACGTTGATCGCCATGGGGATGCCCTTGCTGGATGGTATACGCCAGATGGCGATGCGCGTGACCGATCCCCATTCGCGGGGTCGTAACTTCGCCGGACATTACGCCTGCCACCCCTGGAATGTGATCCCGGTGACCTCGGTCATCGAGGTGCAATACGTGATGGCCCCGGGAACGGCCCTGATGCAGAAACGCCATGAGGGAGGCAATGGGATTACCATTGTCGTGGGGGGCGATGCCGGAACTGCGGAGGGAGATTTCGCCTCGTGCATGATCTGGAGCAGCCGGCCCGGGAATGAACTCCCGGTGCTAATGATCGTGACCAACAACGGCTATGGCATCTCGACCTGTGCCAGTAGTCAACATGCCGAACACGCCATGATCGAGCGGGGCAAACCCTTTGGCATTCCAGGCGAGGTGGTCGATGGCAACGATCCCATCCAGAGCTGGCACGCTCTTCTGCGTGGGATGGATTATTGCCGGCAAAAACGTCGCCCCTACATGATCGAGGCGCATGTTTCGCGCTTGCATGGGCATTCCTCGTCGAGTGGCGCCCTGCGCATCAAAACGGAGCCGGATTGCTTGACCCTGTTTGGCGCGCAACTGGTGGCGGCCGGCGTGCTGGACGAGCGCGAGTGCGAGGAGATCCAAAACCGAGCTGCAGCAGAGGCGGCAGCAGCTCTGGAGAAGGCTCTCAGCGAGCCGAATCCCACCGTGGAGGACATTCGTCGCCACGTCTATGCGCCGAGCACGGTCGATGTGGTCTATCCGGATGACTACACGGGCTTGCCTTCGTAGAGCGTGCTTGTCTGCCCCATGCGGATCGCCACCGTCGCAGTGGAGGGAAGCCCTCCTGTGCCGCGCGGGAGCAGTCACCCTGTCAGCAGGACCCAGGTACATTATTCTGTAACTACTGGACGGGAAGACACACCCTTCGCCCCTTTGCCAGGTATCTCGCAGGGAACGGGAGAGTTAATGGCCACCATGGTCCAGGCCGTTCGTATGGCCTTGCATTACGGCGAAACCTATCTGGGTGTCACCGACATCTTCGGGGAGGATGTGGGTCCGCCGTTGGGAGGGGTTTTCACTGCGACGCAGGGATTGAAGACGGCATGGAATTCTCCGCTCGACGAGCGCGGAATTGTTGGCATGGCGATGGGGATTGCCTACGCCGGGGGGCGTCCGGTCGCCGAGATTCAGTTCTGTGATTACGGCTTCAACACGATCGATCTGCTCAAGGTAGCTGGCAATCAGCACTGGGCGGGAAACGGTCACTACAACCTGCCGATGGTGTTGATGACGCCTTCGGGGTCCGGCATTCGCGGGAGTTTGTATCATTCGCACTCCTTTGAGAGCTGGGCCAGTCGGCTGGCCGGGTGGAAGGTGGTGATGCCAAGCACCCCGCTGGACGCCTACGGATTGATGCTCAGTGCCATTGTCGATCCCAACCCGGTGATGGTGCTGCTGCCCAAGGCGCTCTTACGCGTTCGCGGGGAGCAGAAACTTCCAGGCGAGCCCGAGGACGAGGAGGAGTTAAAAGCCCGGATTGATGCGCCGGTTGGGGATCGAAGCAACTGGCAGCCGCGCTGGCCAGACCTCAAGCCGTATTATGTCCCCATTGGCGAAGCAACTCTGTGCCGCGCAGGGGACGCCGCCACGGTGTGCAGTTATGGGCGCACTCTTCCGCTGTGTGTGCAGGCCGCCGATCAAATTCGCGAAGAAACAGGCCAGGGGTGCGACGTGCTCGATCTGCGCAGCATCTTTCCCTACGACTGGAAGACCCTGAGCCAGAGTGTGCAGAAAACGGGACGCTTGCTCGTGGTCAACGAGGACACCGAGGTCACTAACTTTGGGGAACATCTCCTGCGGAGAGTGATCGACGAGCACTTCTACGATCTGCTGGTGAAGCCGCGTCTACTGATGGGCCGCCACGTCCCGGGGATCGGACTCAACCAGGTGTACGAACAGAATACCGTGCCCCAGTTGCCGCTGATCAAGGAGACGCTTCGCGCTTTGATCGCCGAGCCCGCCTGAGGAGACGAGCCATGGAATTTGCCCTGCCAGAACTGGGCGAAGGAGTGTACGAGGCGGAATTTCAGCGCTGGCTGGTTGCCTCGGGAGAGTCGGTCAAACGCGGCCAACCACTCTTCGAGATCATGACCGACAAGGCCACGATGGAAGTGCCTGCGCCTTTTAGCGGGGTGATCGACGAGTTACGCGCCGAGCCTGGGCAGAAGGTGAAGATCGGCGCGGTAATGCTCACCTACACCACGGGAAGCGCTGCGGGGACCGCAAAAGCTCTCGCGGCCGCCTCTGTCCCTCCCAGCGCTCCCACGACGGCCGTTGTCGCGGGGCGCACACCCTCCGCGGGAAATGGCAGCACCCTGCGCGTGAGCACCCTGGCCGTGCGCGCGGCGCCGTCGGTTCGCCATCTGGCTCGCAAGATGGGGATTGACCTCGCCACGGTGCAGGGGAGTGGTCCTGAGGGACGGATTCTCCTGGAAGATCTCACCCCGCGTGTCCAACTCACTACTCCGCCGACGGGGGCGCCTTCTGAACCGTCCGCCGAGTATGGTCGCCCGGGAACCCGCATCAAGATGGCTGGGCTGCGGCGGCTGGTTGCCGAGCACATGGTGCACTCCAAGCACACCATTCCCCATTACTCGTACATCGACGAATGCGAGGTCACCGAACTGGTGCGGCTGCGCGAGGGACTCAAGGAACGCTTTGCGCGGCGCGGAGTGAAACTCACGTACCTGGCTTTCTGGGTGAAGGCGGTCGTGCAGGCGCTGAAGGAAGTACCGCTCGTCAACTCCAGTCTGGATGAAGAAACGCAGGAGATCGTCCTGCACGATCGCTATGACATTGGCGTGGCAGTCGCTACCCCGACGGGGTTGGTTGTTCCAGTCATCCGGGGAGCTGATCGCAAAAGCGTCGGAGAGATCGCTCGAACGATCGATCAGTTGAGTCAGGAAGTCCGCCAGGGGAAGGCTCGGCGCGAGGATCTGAAAGGAAGCACCTTCACGATCACCTCGGTGGGCAACCTTGGCGGGCTGATTTCCACGCCGGTGATCAATCACCCAGAGGTGGCAATCCTGGGGCTGGGGCAGATTGTGAAGCGTCCGGTCTTCGATGACCGTGGGAATATTCGCCCGGCCGATATCGTGTACCTCTCCCTCTCGTTTGATCATCGTGTGGTGGATGGGGCGATCGGCGCGGTCTTCGCCAATGTCTTGCTGCGGGAGATGCGCACGCCAGCGAGTTTGCTCCTCGCTGACGAGGAGGGGTAGCGAGCCTGAGAGATCGCCACCCCTTGCTTCGGGCTTTCAAGCCGCATGGCAGGCAGGTACGCCTTCCAGCCTCCGCCGGGCGGCCTGGATCAATCCGCGGAAGAGTTGAATGTCGAGCCCCGAAGCGGTGCTGGAGGCCGGGTGCCATTGCACGCCCATGGCAAACCATTCCTCGTCCACACTTTCGATTGCCTCGACCACCCCGTCGAGCGCATGAGCACACATGCGAAAACCGCGAGCAATCTTCTGCACAGCGCGGCGATGTTCGCTATTCACCACGATCTCGCCTTCGCCGTAGATCTCGGCCAGACGGGTTCCTTCAATCACGTTGATGGCGTGACGGAGCCCCTTTTCGGGCGGATGGCGGTGCTGCAGGGCCTCCGGGACCTCGCGCCCCACATCCTGGTAGATCGTTCCGCCATAAGCGGCGTTGAGCAGATGCAACCCGTGATCGACACCCAGCAACGGCATGGAGCGTTCGCGGCACCACTGCGCCAGCGATTCCGCCTCGACCACCGAAAGGCGCGTGGCATCGTCGCTGCCAATCAGCAGCACGCCATGAACGCCTTCGAGAACTTCGTCCCAGGGGTTTTCCGCCTCGTTGGTGATGGGGATCGATTCTGCCTCTGCGGCTGTCAAGCAGGAGGCGTAACCGGCCATCCACAGTCCGCAACCGTGGCGCTGGTTTTGAGCGGTGTTATCAGATCCGTAGATACCGATGCGAACGGGAATTGGCTTGCTCGGCATGGAGGACTCCTTTCCTCGAAGCAGCGATGGTGAATCGGAGATCTTGTCGAATAGCCCATCCAGGCTAGTTGAGTGAAGAAGATTGTATCAGGGGAAGAGGGAAATGCCAGCAGAAAAAGCAATTTGGTAACAACCTCTTCACCGAGAGGGAGATGAGACCAGAAGGGCAAGCGCTCCCTGGGCTGGAGGCGCCCGGGGGATTTTGCATCTCCGTCTCGTCACGGACGAGCGCCTTCCTATGATGATCCTCGTGCCTGGTCTTCCTGCCATGGCTGACTCGCGACCGGGTGGAACTTCCAGTCGGATGAAGCGATGACCCAGCGACCTGTGCGTTACGGTCTGATCGTTACCCGCTCGCACCTCGAAGCCTGGGAATCGCGTTGCATGGACCACCTGCAAGCGCAAGGAGGGGTTGAACTCGCCCTTGTTATCGAGGCTCCCGAACTCGATCCCTCGCCGCCGGCATCCTTGCTCTGGCGATTGGTGCGCCAATGTCTTTATCGCCCGCGCTCGGGGCGGTGGTGTTCCCTGGCCGAAGCGGTTCCGGGTGTGCCGCGCATCCCCCTCGCGGGAGCGCTGTCCTCACTGCGCACCAATCCGGTGGATTTTCTTCTGCATTGTGGCAACGGAGTGATTCCAGCAGAGCTGGCCTCGGCGCCGCCTTACGGCACCTGGGCGTTTCGCCACCAGGCATGGGACAGCCCCAACGGGCCACCCGGACTGTGGAGCGTTTTTCGGGGGGAAGTGATAACGCCGGCCTTCCTCCATCGTTGCGATACCGGGGAGATTCTGCGCGAAGGAGCCCTGCCAACGCTCTTTCATTCGCCGTCGCGCAATGCAGACCAGGTCTGTCAGGAGAGTGTTACCTGGCCAGCAGTCATCTGTCGGGCCATTCAGGAAGAGCGCAGGCCCCACCCGATCCGTTCGCAGAAGCTCCCGTCAACCCCCTTCCTGACTCCCACCAATGGGCAAGCGCTCCTGCTGCTGCTCCGGACGGCGGGCCGGTGGCTCCGGAATACCCTGGAGACGCTCTTCCTCGATGCACAATGGAACATCGGCGTGGTGGATCAGCCGATTCATCGTTTCCTGGAGCCGGATTTCAAGCCAGCGGTGCGATGGCTCCCCGATCCGCCCCGAGGACGATTTGCCGCTGATTGCTTTGTCTGGGAACGTGAAGGTCGTCTCTTTCTCTTCTTCGAGGATCTTGATTATCGGTCTTACAAGGGTCGCATCTGGGGGGTGGAACTGAAAGGAGCGCACCCGCTCGGCGCCCCGGTGACAGTGCTCGATCCACCGACCCACCTTTCCTATCCCTACCTGATCGACCATCAGGGCGTGCTCTACATGGTGCCGGAATCCGCCGAGACGCGCGAGGTGGCTCTTTATCGCGCGGTCGAGTTACCGGGGCGCTGGGAGCGTGCGGGGGTTCTGCTCCGTGATGTCCCAGCGGTCGATAGCTCTCTCATCGAGTACGAGGGGCGCTGGTGGTTATTCGCCACACTTGCCACGGAGACCGGGGATCCCAACGTCAACCTGTGCCTCTGGCATGCCCCTGCTCTCCATGGTCCCTGGGAGCCGCATCCTGGCAACCCGGTGAAGACCGACATTCGCTCTGCGCGTCCGGCCGGTCCGCCCTTTGTCTGGCAGGGGAAGCTCTATCGGCCGGCCCAGGACTGTTCGCGCACCTATGGCGGGCGCGTGGTTCTGCTGCGCATTGATCGTCTCACGCCGACGGAGTTCCAGGAAGAGCCGGTGCGCTGGCTTGATCCCCCCAGCGAGGGCCCTTACTCCGAGGGAGTGCACACCCTGTGCGGTGTGGGAGGGATGACGGTTCTCGATGGGAAACGGACGGTGTTCGACCTCCATGCGTGTCGCCATGCCCTGCGGCGCAAGTTCGGCCGGATCTGGAACAAACTGTCCCGCTTGACCGGCCGCTCGGGCGCGCCAGTTACGGGGCCATCACCCCAACCCTGAGAGGCACCCCATGAAGGTCGCCTATCTGACCAATCAATACCCGGCCGTTCGCCACACCTTCATTCGCCGTGAAGTCGTCGGCGTGGAGGGACATGGCATCGAGGTTCTTCGGTTCTCGGTTCGGCAGGCGTTTACCGATGTGGTTGATAGCCGAGATCAGGACGAGCAACGCAAGACCTCGGTGTTGCTCGATGGCGGGGTCGGCGGGCTGCTCGGAGCGATGGCCCGGGCGATCTTTCGGAGTCCGCTTCGTTTCTGCAAGGGCTTCTGGCAAGCAGTGCGCATGGGTTGGCGGTCGGATCGCGGTCTGTTGCGTCATCTCGCCTATTTTGCCGAGGCGTGTGTGCTGGTTGAACGCCTGCAGGCCCAGGGTGCCCAGCATCTGCACGTTCATTTTGGCACCAATCCGGCGGTGGTCGCTCTGCTGCAGCACAGTCTGGGAGGGCCGCCTTACAGCCTGACCATTCACGGATCGGAAGAGTGGGATCGTCCCGAGGCGCTCTCGTTACGCGAAAAGTACGAGAACGCGGCCTTTGTTGTCTCGGTGAGCGAATATGGGCGTTGCCAGGTGTTCCGCTGGTGTTCGCACCACTACTGGGATCGGGTTCATGTGGTCCATTGTGGCGTCGATTCCATCTTCCTTGGTGAGGCGCTCACTCCGGTGCCAGATAACAATCGGTTTGTCGCCGTGGGGGCACTGGTGGAGGCGAAGGGGCAGATCCGGTTGTTGCAGGCGATCGGACTGCTGGCCGCCGAGGGGCGTTCGGTGGAGATGATCCTGGTCGGCGATGGCCCCCTGCGCAAGATGCTCGAAGAACTGGCGAAGTCGCTCAAGATCGAACACATGGTTCGCTTTGTGGGCTGGCAGAGCAATACCGCTGTGAAGGAGTTCATCCTGCAATCGCGCGCGATGGTTCTGCCCAGCTTTGCCGAGAATCTCCCGGTGGTGTTCATGGAATCGCTGGCGCTGGGACGCCCGGTGATCTGCACGGCGATCGCCGGGGTGCCCGAACTGGTGGAAACAGGGGTCAATGGCTGGGTGGTGCCGGCGGGCTCCATCGAGGGATTGAAGTCAGCCTTGCTGGATGCCCTGAACACACCCGTCGCTCGTCTGGCCGAGATGGGACGTGTGGGGCGAGACAAAGTAGCGCGGGAACACAACGCCGCCACCGAGGCAGGCAAGATGGCGGAGTTGTTCAAGCGCTATGTGAAAACCAGTTGACCGCGACGCGGACCGTCGTTGGGCCCGCATCCTCGTGGGGAGACGAGGGGGACGCCGCCTCAGGGGAGCCGACCCAGGCTGAGCCGATAATCGCGCAAATGCCGGGCCGGCGTTCGTTCCTTGATCAAGTCACGCCAGCGCGCATCGACGGCCTGCAGTGCCTGGGCAGCATCCTTGCCGTCGAGCAGAGCGGAGCGAACCTCGCGCAGCAAGACCTCGCGAAATACCTGTTGACTCGGTGTGCGCAGTCGCACGGCCGGATTCTGTGTGCCCTGATAGAGCCGTTGAAACGCGGTCCGAAGAGCGAGCGTTTGCTTGTTATCGAGCTGAAAGGATTCCCAACGTTCGTCCAGGAGGGTGCTGCGGAAGAGTCCCCCACCCCAGCGCGGCTCGATGGCAATCTGGCGGCCAAGGTCCGGTCCGCTCAGTTGTTCCATCAAGGCAAAGGCGGCCTCCGGTTCCTTGCTGCAGCGTGGGACCACCCCCAACCACCCTGTGGCAGCGCGATATGGGACACGATTCGCTCCCAGATCCGACGGAACGGCCTGGTCGGACTGGTAATCATAAAAGAGGCGCGACCCCGGCACATTGCACACGCCAACCCGATCATGGACCTGGGATTTTCCCCTGGGCGCACGGTTCCCCTGCTTCTCGGAGTCGTTTTGTTGCAGGGAATAAAGGCGGCGTGCATCGGCAAGGCAAAGAACGGCCCGGTCTTCCTGAAAGGCACGCCAGGAATCTGCCTCGCTCTGGGCGGGTCGGAACTTCTGCATCTGCTGAAGCAGAGTCAGGGCGTGCACGAAGCCGGGGTGAGCGATGCGGGAAGCGCCGGTGGACCAGTCAAAATGGAAGGAGAAGAGATCGTTCTGCTGATCGGCGCGGGCGGTCTGGTCCTGGCGAATGGCTCGGCGGGCCAGAGGAGCAGCCACGCTGAAGAACAGGCGATCCAGCTCGTCGTCCTCCTTCGGGAGCGGAGGCAAGGAGGGAATCGCTTTCCCCTTCTGCCGATGCTCGTGAAAATAGGCAGCGATCTCGCTCCAGTCCTGCCAGGTTGCCGGAGGTTGCAGGGGATGTCTGTATCGTTCCTTGAAGGCCGCCTGGTGTTCCGGATTCTCGAACAGATCCTTGCGGTACAAACAGAGAGGGGCATCACCAAGGAGAGGTAGGGCCGTCGGCTTGGCATCCCAGACGAGAAGTTGTCCGGTGTAGAGGGGAAAGAGCATCGCCCAGCGATAGGAATCGTCCTTGCTGGTGAGTCTGTCGGGAAGCGGAGCGAGTTGCCCCGCGTCGGCCCAGCGGGGCATCTCGGCAGGGGGAACAACCCAGAGAGAGGCATCTGCGACGGTTTCCGGCCCCCGGGCGGGATCGTAGCGCCGGGTGGTCACCGTGACCCCGTTCCGGCTGGCCCACCCCTGGCCGTACTGGCTCACAAGGGTGGCGATTTCCTCGGTGGGACAGGCAATGGTGAGGGTGGCTCCCTGGTAAGGCGGAGAAGCTGGCGTGGCTACAGGGGAAGAAGAACTACAGCCGGAAAAGCAGGGAGAAAGAAGAATAAGGAAGAGTGTTGTGAATACCTGGCTTTTTCGTTGCATGCTCTTTTCTCCTGCCGTACAATTCTATTATCATTTAAAATGAGTCGATTCGCCACTCCCAACGGCTGGAATCCTGAATCCAGGGTATTGTATGGCCGGAACAGAGACTAACTACTCACCCTGGGGACCTGTGAGCCACGACACAGCAATGGATTGTGTCCTACCATGGTAGCGAGGTCGTTCAATGAAGTTAAACCTGGTCGTCTTGACTCCTGGTAAACAGGAGGGCAAGAGCATCCCAATCACTCTCACCCAGTTCTTGATCGGCCGCGATCCTCAATGTCAACTCCGTCCCGCCAGCCCAGCCATCAGCAAACGCCATTGTGCCTTGCTGGTGAAGAACGGGAAAGTGTTTGTGCGTGACTTCGACAGCATGAACGGCACCTTTGTTAACGAGGAGCAAATCAAGGGCGAGGTTGAGATAAAGAACAACGATACGCTCAAAGTTGGACCGCTCCACTTTACGGTGAAGATTGAGGCCAGTCCCGCCCCCACGGCCCCCAAACCGGCACTCCCCGAAGGAAGTCCAACCCCGCCCACAGTCCGCATCGATGCCCCGGCCAAGCAAACCGCCGCGCCGACCGCCAAAACGGCTGACGACGATATCGCTGCCATGTTGCTGTCCTTGCAGGATGACGAGGACACCCGCGCCCCCGGGGCGGGCGGCGAGATCCCCGAGGGGAGCACCGTCATGGATATCGTGGTTCCCCCTGAACTTGGGACAGGCGATACCGCGACCAACCATGAGGCGTCCAAGGACAAGATGTCTCAGGCAAAGCAGGCGCAGGCCAGCACCTCGACTGCCGCCAAGGCGATTCTTGAAAAGTACATGAAGCGGCCCCGCTAATTCGCCCTTTCTTGCGAGGACTGAGTTGGAGTTGTCTGCGCGCTGGCTGAAGTGGTTGCACCAGCAACTGTTCACCTGGTTTCGCCAGAGCCAGCGCAATCTACCCTGGCGTCAGTCCCGCGATCCTTATCGCATCTGGGTGAGCGAGGTCATGCTCCAGCAAACCCAGGTCGCGACCGTCATTCCCTATTTCGAGCGCTTTCTCACCGCCTTTCCCACCCTTGCTGCCCTCGCAGCCGCCGAGGAAGCGGATGTCCTCCGCCTCTGGGAGGGGCTGGGCTACTATCGCCGCGCACGCGATCTGCATCGCTGCGCTCGCCGACTCCTGGCCGACCACGCAGGGGTTTTTCCCGACGATCCGGATCTCCTTCAGGGGTTTCCCGGGCTTGGTCGCTACACGCGGAACGCCGTTCTTTCCCAGGCCTTTGATCGGCGCTTACCCATTCTCGAAGCCAACAGTCAGCGCGTCCTCTGTCGTCTGTTCGCTCGCCAGGAAGATCCAACAAAGGGACCGTTACGCCGCTGGCTCTGGCAACGCGCCGAGCAGATTCTCCCCACCGCCGACGTCGGAGAATTCAATCAGGCGTTAATGGAACTCGGGGCACTGATCTGCACTCCCACCGCACCACGTTGTTCCGAATGTCCCCTGCGAACACGCTGTCTTGCGCGCAAGGAGAATTTGCAGGACACTATCCCATATCGCCCCACGGCGCCAGCCCGCATCGCGGTCCAGGAGACGGCGGTTGTTCTCCGGCGTGGGGAAGAGGTGCTGCTTGTGCAGCGCCCGCCTCAGGGGCGCTGGGCTCAGTTGTGGGAGTTCCCGCACGCTCCGCTTGAGGAGAACGAAACGCACGAGCGGGCGGCGCTGCGCGTGCTACAGCACTTGACGGGACTTGACGGCCAGCTGGGGGCAGAACTGCTAACGGTGCGTCACGGGGTGACGCGCTATGCTATCACCCTGGTCTGTTTCGCCGCCGAATATCTGGCCGGTGACTTTGCCTCGCCGTTCTACCAGCAGGGGCGCTGGCTGAAACCAGCAGAGCTGATTCATCTCCCCGTCAGTGCTCCGCAAAGACGGCTGGCACGGGCGCTGGTGACACCGGGTCGTCAGCAAAATCTCTTCTGATTATGTGCGGGAGAATAAATAGAGAGGGGATTTCGGCCTGAAACAATGGGGCGAGGTGCGTACCTGGAGCTGCGCGGCACACACCTCGCGGGTGGAAATCACTTTTTCGCCGGTTTACAATAGCTCAGACTGAGGAGAGCGAAGGCAGTGGCGAGGTTTGGATCTCCCTCCCCAAAGGTCATGTCGCCCTTGTTGATCCAGCTTCCGTTCGACTGCTGCCGGGACTTGATCGCCTCGAAGAGATCCTTGCGCCAGTCGTGTTTCTGCCCCCGGGAATCCTCGAAGAGATCTTCACCCAGGGCGTTCTGCGCCTTGCCAAAGGTGTGATAGTAGTAGTACAACCCCGACTTGCCCATGCCGATGTTTTCTTCCAGGGTGTAGTGGGCCCGAATCCACTTGAGCGCGCCCTGCACTCGTTTGTCTTTCTTGTCGACCCCTGCATAGAGGAAGCTCTTCAGGCCGCCGTAGGTCATCGCACCGAGCGAACGCAGTCCGCCGTCCGGGGTACGATGCGGGCTGTCGTCGGCATCAAGCGGAGTGTAGACCATTCCGCCAATGTCGTCCGCGCGAGCCTTCTTGGCGAAGGGTTGATCGTTCGTTTCGCCAGGGAGGTTCTGGCAACGACTGACGAACTTCAAGGCGCGTTGGAGGGCGGGATCATCCTTGGGCACCCCGGCGGCGATGAGCGCATCCACAAAGAACTGCGTGTTGGACATATCGGGACGCGATTTGCCATCGTAGCCCGCCCCGCCATACTTGACATCGTCTTCCTTGACATTCTCTCCATACTGGAGTCCCTTCAAAAATTTGCTCGCGTTCTTGAGGACGGTGTTATACTTGCCGCCCTTGTTGGCCTCGGCGAAGGCCATGACTGCAACGCTGGTCGTGTAGTTGGCCAGACGTTTATCGTAGATTCCGCCATCGGCCTGGATGCTCTTTTCGAGCGATTTCAGCGCCTTGGCGACCACCGGGTCGTCCGGGCTGAGTCCGCTTTGCAGGAGAGCCGCTGCCGCGAGGGCGGTCACGCCCGGCCCAAACCGCGGGGAAAAACTGCCATCGGGTCGCTGCGCTTGCTTGAGGAACGCGACCCCCTTGTCGATCACGGCTTGCACCTCTTTCGGATCCGGGCCAACCGTATCTGCTGCCCGCACCCTGGTGGTGGCGGTTAGAACGACCAGCAGCGCCACACCAAGTCCATACTGGAGTGATCGTTTCACAGAGGCTTCTCCTTGTTGAGAGAGACGTTCAGGCAATGGCCATCTATTTCGTGGGCAACCGCTCGCCAGCGGTGCGCAGCGCATCACCACAGCGGCTCAGGAGCCAGGGGCGCGCTCCGCACGTCGCCCCGGTCGGAGCCACTCGATTTGCTCAACCACTGGACGCGGCACCGTCAGCGCTCCGAGGATTGCGTGCGTCAGGGTTATCGTTTTGCCATCCAGAGCAGTTATCACCCCTTCCAGGTGAGCACGGCCTTCAGGGACCGGGAGACCGAGTGTGAGTCGAACCTGTTCGCCGGTCTGGGTTTCAGTCGTGGGTGTACCTCGCAGGAGAAAAACGCCCCGGATCTGTTCCCACCGCAGCCGACGCGTTCCGTACGGACCAGTGATCTCCACGGTGGACGGTTGGATCCTGGCGAGGGTGCCGAACAGCTGGGAACCCTCGCGGAGCCAGCACTCGTCCTGAGTGGCATCGCCCTGAGGACGTCGTCGTGCATCGGCTGCACGCTCCATGCCAAACGCATCGCAGGCGATTTTTCCCGTGGGCTGCCCTCCCTGGGCGGTCTGCCAACGCAGGTTCAGTCCGGCGAGTTCGGGAGGGGAGGGGAGATCGAGGCAATACCAGAGCACCTCGCCATCGAGGAACACCCGGATGGAGGTAGCGCGCCACTCCACCAGGAGCCGATGCCAACCTTCGGTTCGCGCCCCGGGGAACGAGTTCCCTTTGAAATCTGGCGCCGTGCACAGGAACTCCTTCCCCTCTCCGCTGAGCTGCACGGCGACTGCGTGCTTGCTTTTTCCCTGGAGAAAGGTCAATTCCAGGTTGCACGATGCCTTTGCCGGCGACTGAAGCTCACGAAAGCTGAGTCCGAGTCGCCCGGCGGGAAGGGGAGGGGTGAAGGTGCGTTCGAGCGCGTCTCGGGGAGCCGCCAGAATCACGCTGTTTTTTCCGGACACCGCGGGTTCGCCCGTACTCGGATGGCCCTGAACACGCCAGCGTGTTAACCCCTCTTCAAAGTCATCGCTCGTCTCGAACCAATAGCCCGGGAGGGGGCCGATCGAATCGAGAGCACTACGCGGGATGGCGAGCGTGGCGCCCCAGGCTGTTCGCACGGTGAGATTTTTCCCCTCAAGGGAGAGAATTTGTCCTGTTATCGATTGGCTTCCCGGCAAGGTGATGCGATGCATGCGCGCTGTGTGTAGAGGAAGAAGTCGCTTCTGAGGAAATCGCACGGCGCGGAGGTCACGCAGCGGAATCGGGGTTTCTCCCTTGTCCGAAACGAAGGCGAGTAGCCCGCCTCGCTCCAGGTGCAGACTGCCACGCACAATCTTGCCGTCCGCGCGAATCGCTTCCTCAGCACAGAGAGGGGAGAGGACCGAGGTGAATAGCAGAAAGGGAACCCCCAGGGTTGTCCGCATCGGATCTCCTTGTTGCGCAGAACCCACTTGGGGCAAGAACGAACCCGCACGATGCTTATTGATGGTAACGCTCTTCGCGCCCGCTCACAACTACTCCCGCCGATTCCGTTCCCCGCAGAAAGGATGTACTAGAATCGAGAGAGTGGTCGTTATCCCCTCGGTGGAGAGTCCCCCATGGCAGACATTCGGGTTTATCTGGATCAACTGGCTGCGCTGGCTCATGCAGACGGGGGTTGGGGGTATGCTCCGGATCAACCAGCGCACCTGGAACCGACCTGCCTTGGGTTGCTGGCTCTTTCTCTTGATGCCAGCCCGTATCAACCGGTTATCGAGAAAGCACGTCAGGCGCTGGCGCGCTCCCTGCAGCCCGATGGAACCTATCGCCTGGAACGAGGGCGCCCGGAGGCGGTCTGGCCCACGGCACTGGCCCTCTTTGTCGAAACCGTGCTCGGTGCGTCGCCGGAACTGACGGGGCGCAGTGCGGCGGCCTTGCTCCAGGTGGCAGGGTGCCAGCATGATTCCAGGGAAGCTCGCGAGATTCACGACATTGATCTCAAGCTGGTTGGCTGGCCGTGGGCAGAGGGGAATTTCTCGTGGGTTGAACCGACCGCGTGGGCCTGTCTCGCCCTGCGCCGCGCCGGGCATGGCGAGCATCCGCGGGTGAAGGAAGGGGTGCAACTCCTCCTCGATCGGACCTTCGATCAGGGCGGGATCAACTATGGCAATCGATTTATTCTGGGACTTCCCCTGGAGCCAGTGCCAGGGCCCACCGCGCTGATGCTGCTCGCCTTGCAGGGACTCGGCCACGAACCGCGCGTGGCCCATTCAGTTCAGTATCTTCGACAGGCGGGACTGGTGGGGAACGATCTGGAACATCTCTGCTGGGCTCGACTGGCACTGACGGTACATCAGGATCACTCGGGGGTAACTGACACCCTCAAGTTGCTGGACGAACAGATTATCCAGGCGCATGCCGCTCGACCGGAAACGCCCTGGCTGCGTCCGCATCCGCTGCGTCAGGCCCTGACCGCTCTGGCGCTGGGAGCGGGGAGTCATTGTGTCTTTAGACTTACGGGACAAGAAAAGCCAACTCCCGTTCCCCGGGTCACTCTGGCGAAGGCAAAACAACCGTGGTTCGGCGAACGATTGCGTTTGAATTTCCGCTCGATCCTGGTCGAGACACTCCGAGAGCCGCAGGCGGAGAGTGCAGTCCACATTGCTCCGGTGGCGGATTACAATGCCAACCTGGCTGACGTGGTGCAGCGCCAGTACGAGAGCTTCCGCGCGCGCGTTCCGCTCCAGAACAAACGGGTGGTTCTGAAGCCGAATCTGGTCGAATACCACCGCGACAAGGTGATTAACACCAATCCGCATGTGGTCGCTGCCGCCATTGAACTCTGCCTGCGCGAAGGAGCGCGCGAGGTGATCGTTGCGGAGGGCCCTGGGCACTGGCGGAATGTGGAGTATCTCGTCTCCGCGAGCGGACTCGGCGAGGTCATGCGCCATTACAAGGTGCCTTTTGTGGATCTCAATCACGACGAGCCAGTGAAACGGATTAACCTCGGTCGCCTGACCCGGATGCCCTACCTGTATTTGTCGCAGACGATTGCCACCGCGGACGTGGTCATCTCGCTACCGAAACTGAAGACCCATCACTGGGCAGTCGCAACCCTTTCCTTGAAGAATCTCTTCGGGACGATGCCGGGAGTTTGTTACGGCTGGCCAAAGAACGAATTGCACTGGCGCGGGATCGACAACAGCATCGTCGATATTGCCGCGACGCGCATGCCGGATCTGGCGATTGTCGATGGCATCGTCGGCATGGAGGGAGACGGTCCGCTCAATGGCACACCGAAAGCCTCAGGAGTGCTGGTGATGGGCAACGACCTGCTGGCGGTCGATGCAACCTGTTGCCGGTTGATGGCACTGAATCCGGAAAAAGTGGCTTACCTGGTGATGGGGGCGCAGAAGAAACTGGGGCTCCTGGCAGAGGCGCAGATCCGGCAACTGGGCGAAACGGTGACCGAGCGCGCGCTTCCGTATGACACCCTGCCGTCGCACAAGGAACTCTGGCTGGGGCCCAGAAGGTCCGCCTGAAGGGGACTTCGCTCGCAAGTTGGTCTCTTGGGGCGGACCAGCTTTCCCGAACTACCAGGTTGACAGAGGCAGGGTCGCAGCGTCCGCGGCAGCCGCCCTGCCTTGATTCATCTGCGGAGTCGCACTACAATCTGATAGGGTATCTGGGCTGACCATCCTCGCGTTCATCACAGAAGACACCTCCTCGAGCGCACTCCTGCCCTCTCCTGGGGAAATAGGGACCTAACCTCCCCACTCAGGTAGGACGTAAGCCCGGAAGGTAGCTCAATGATCAGCCAGGGAGATTCCCCGCACTGGATGCCAGGTCCACAAGCAAGGCGGTATCTCAGTCGAGCGGGAATCTACGAACCAGACGAGGTCAACCACCCGTAGAGAAATATGAGGCTCTCCCGTTATTCACCCCCGGCCTGTGTGAGCCTTGGCGTGGATGGGGATTGTCGGAGACGGCAGGAATGTATGAACGCTTTACCGACCGGGCCCGCAAGGTGATGCAGCTCGCCAACCAGGAGGCGCAGCGCTTCAACCATGAATACATCGGCACGGAGCATATTCTCCTTGGCCTGGTGAAGGAAGGCTCCGGCGTCGCTGCCAACGTTCTGAAGAACCTGGATATCGATCTGCGCAAGATTCGCCTGGAAGTGGAGAAAATTGTTCAGTCCGGTCCGGACATGGTCACCATGGGGAAGCTCCCCCAGACCCCCCGGGCCAAGAAAGTCATCGAGTATTCCATCGAGGAAGCCCGCAACCTCAACCATAACTATGTCGGCACGGAACATTTGCTGCTCGGCCTGCTCCGCGAGCAGGAAGGAGTGGCGGCTCAGGTGCTCATGAACCTGGGCCTGAAACTGGAAGACGTCCGTGAAGAGGTCCTGAATTTACTGGGGCACAATATGGAATCCGGCGAAGGCAGCAGCACGGAACGGCAGGGCACCAAGGGCAAGTCCAAGACTCCTGCTCTGGACAGTTTCGGCCGCGACCTCACCGAGCTGGCTCGCCAGAACAAGCTCGATCCGGTCATCGGCCGTGCCAATGAAATCGAACGCGTCATCCAGGTGCTTAGCCGCCGCACCAAGAACAACCCCGTCCTGCTCGGCGAGGCCGGCGTTGGCAAAACCGCCATCGTTGAAGGTCTGGCCCAGCTTGTTGTCGACAGCAATGTTCCTGAGCTGTTGCGTGACAAACGCATTGTTGTGCTCGACCTCGCCATGATGGTCGCCGGCACCAAGTATCGCGGCCAATTCGAGGAACGCATCAAGGCTGTCATGAACGAGGTGCGCCGGGCCAAGAACACCATCCTCTTCATCGACGAACTCCACACCCTCGTCGGCGCCGGCGGTGCGGAAGGCGCGATCGATGCCTCCAACGTCCTCAAGCCTGCCCTGGCTCGCGGCGAAATCCAGTGCATCGGCGCGACCACCCTCGACGAATACCGCAAGTACATCGAGAAGGACGGCGCGCTCGAACGCCGCTTCCAGCAGATCATTGTCAATCCGCCCAGCAAGGGAGAGGCGGTCGAGATTCTTCGCGGTCTGCGCGATCGCTACGAGGCGCACCACCGCGTGCAGATCAAGGACGAGGCGCTCGAATGTGCGGTCGAACTCTCCGATCGCTACATCAGCGGGCGGTGCCTGCCGGACAAGGCCATTGACGTGATCGACGAGGCTGGCGCCCGCGTCCGACTCAAGGCGATGACCCGTCCACCAGACCTCAAGGAACTCGATGCGCAGATCGAGCAGCTCAACCAGGAAAAGGAAGCTGCCGTGGCGGAGCAGGACTTTGAGAAGGCGGCCGCACTGCGCGACCAGGCCGACAAGCTCAAAAAGAAGAAGGAAAACATCACGCGCGAATGGCGTGAAAAATCCAAGGAAATCGACGGTGTGGTTGATGAGGAAGTCATCAACGAGGTCGTCAGCAAGATGACCGGGGTGCCGCTCACCCGGCTGGAAGCCAACGAAACGGCCCGTCTGCTCAAGATGGAAGAAGAGCTGCACAAGTACGTGGTCAGCCAGCACGAGCCGATTTGCGCCATCGCTCGCGCTGTCCGCAAGAGCCGCGCTGGCATCAAGGATCCCAAGCGGCCCATCGGCAGTTTCATCTTCGCCGGTCCCACCGGGGTCGGGAAGACCTTGCTCGCCAAGCAACTGGCGAAGTTCATGTTCAGCGACGAGAACGCCCTGGTGCAGATCGACATGTCGGAGTACATGGAGAAGCACAACGTGAGCCGTCTGATCGGGGCTCCGCCTGGCTACATTGGCTACGAAGAAGGCGGTCAGCTCACCGAAAAGATTCGTCGTCGGCCCTACAGCGTGGTGCTGCTTGACGAAATCGAGAAGGCTCACCCCGACGTCTGGAACATGCTGCTCCAGATCATGGAAGAAGGGCGGCTCACCGATAACGTCGGTCGGGTGGTGGACTTCAAAAACACCATTTTGATCATGACGACGAACATCGGAGCCGAGGCCATCACCGGCGGGCGCGATCTGAATATCTTCCGCCGCTCTGACGAGCAGGCCACCTATGAAACGATGAAGGAAAAGCTGAAGGAAACGATGAAGAACAACTTCCGGCCCGAGTTCCTCAACCGGGTGGATGACATCATCGTCTTCCGCGGCCTGACCAAGGACAACATCAAGCAGATTATCGACATCGAACTGAACAAGGTGTCGAAGCGGCTGTCGGAGAAGGGACTCAAGCTGATCCTCACCGACGAGTCGAAGGAAGTGATCATCGAGCAGGGCTACAGCCCCGAATACGGTGCACGGCCCTTGCGTCGCGCCATTGAGCACCTCCTCGAAGATCCGCTCTCCGAGGATCTGCTGCGTGGCACCTTCCACGGCAAGGACACCATCACCGTGAAGGTGAAGGAAGACGAGGAAAAGAAGAAGAAACTCTACTTCGAGGCGACCTCGTCCTCTCCCAGCGAGTTGATTCCTGCGGGAGCCTGAGCCGTTCAACCTCCCATGAACACAACCGCCCGTTCAGGAATTTCCTGAACGGGCGGTTGTGCTTTTTCCACGCAATGCCGCTCGTCGGCTTACTTCCCTTCTGGCCCCAGCTCGGGTGCCTTGAGCAACTCGCTTTTGGCGCCTTTTCCGACCGCGTACTGGAAATTAGTGCCAACGGTACAGGCCGCGCCGATTTGCCCCTTCGGATCCATGGCGAGGAATGCCACTCGGGCGGGATGAACTCCGCGACGAACGGCAGTGCTGTTCACTCGTTTGACCGCGAGTTCGCATGCTTCCTGGGGAGACTTGCCTGCGCGCATCTGTTCGACCACAAAAAAGCTGCCCCCAATGCGAATAATCTCCTCGCCGACTCCTGTCGCTCCCGCGGCACCAGCGGTGTTATCGACATACAGCCCCGACCCGATCAACGGGGAATCGCCCACACGGCCCGGCAATTTGTGCGCCAGTCCAGAGGTGGTACAGACGCCTCCGAGGTTCCCTTTCTGATCGAGGGCGAGCACCGTGACGGTGTCGTGACTATCCGGCGGAATCACCGAGATCTCACCCCGTTTTTTCTTGGCGGGTTTGGTCTTCTCCCACTCCGTCAGACTTTCAGGGGTGAGCAAGCTCTCCAGCGGAAACCCCTGCTTCATGGCGAATTGCTGGGCTCCAGCGCCGACGAGTAGAATATGCGGGGTTTTCTCCATCACCATACGGGCGACGGCGGCCGCGTGGCGGATATTCTCCAGCCCGGCCACTCCTCCGCAGGCCAGGGTTTTGCCGTCCATCACACAGGCATCGAGTGACACGGTGCCGATGGCATTGGGGATGCCCCCATAACCCACCGAGTTGACCCTGGGATCGTCCTCGACAGCCTGAGCGCCGGCGAGCGCGGCAGCGAGACTCGGTTGTCCCTTGCTCAACAACGGTAAACTGGTTTTGACAGCGGTCTCGCCGAAAGGCCAGGTGGCGATCACAACAGGATCCGGCATGCAACTCTCTCCGCGGGGAATCGGGGGGATTGATACGGCTCGACTGGGGGAGTGCGAACCCCAGTCGATTATCGCAATCCAGCCGGCCGGCGGCGAGTTCTTCTCCGAAGAAGCGGGCGAACAATGCGGAGTTAGCGACGAGTGCGTGGAATGGGCCGCCCGATCTCCACGGCGCTGGCCAGAGGATGTCTGGCCGCAGTCACGCGCGCCTGCTCCATCATGGAGGGATCGATGGGGCGCGGGGCGGGCAACGGGGGACCGGAATCCGCCGGCGCCGGGAGCATCGGCCCTGAGGGATCACCCGGCAACACTGCAGGAGGAGACGGCACCGGTGCGGGTGTCCCCGGCTGCGGAGCGGGGAGGGACGGTGCCAGAGGCGCAGCGGGAGTGGTCGCCGTCGGTGCGCTCGGCATCCGAGGGGCGGATTCGGTCGCCGGGGGCATGGGTTGATGCACCCCCGGAAGGAGGCGGACCGTGACATCTTTCTCCGCCTCAAAGGGACGGCCATCCGAGCAAATCCACTGCACAATCACCCGAACCTTGGGAGTTGTGGGCGGCGCTTTCCAGGCGAGGTTCAGATAGTAGCCATTGGTGAGCAGACCGCTGCGCCAGGTTCGGCGCAGGTCCTCGGGAGTGATCTGCCAGGCTCCAATGGGACGTTTGAGCCCTTCGTTACTGATTTCCAGCGCCTGAATCTGGAGGCTGGCGGGGGTCACCTTGACCGGGTGATTCTCGAAATCACGCGGTTCGATCACCACCTGGAGCGCTTCGTCGCCTGGAGCCCCGTCCTCATCCAGTCCGCCGGTTTGTCGCCCCAGCTGGATGCTACGAATGGCACAGGGAGTCGGACCATTGGGCCCAATCGGTCCGCCGCCGGCCGATTGCTGCCACATTTGCACTTCCTGCTGGAGGTAGCGATTGTAGGCTTTGGTCTTTTCGAGTTGGGCACGGATCTGGCGCAGATCCTGATCCTTGGTCCGCAATTCCGCCTCGATCAGATCGGAAGAGGACCGGCAGCCGGTGAGGGCCAGTGCCAATCCTCCGCCAAGCAACAAGGCTCGCAGGCAGCGCATAGGATATCCGTTTCGTGGCAGATCCCGATGTTGATCATCAAGCCAGCGCTCTCGCGCGGCATTGAGCGATAAGCCGGGAAACGAGCAGCTCCAGGCAATGGAGCCACATCTGGAGAGACGATTCGCTTCCCGGCTTATCCACGGCTTCCTGCTCAGCCCTGCTGCGGCGGACGCGGTGGGACCTGGGAGGTAGGCAGACGCTCCAGGACGTGATCCACCAGCCCGTACTCGCGTGCTTCCTGCGCACTCATCCAGTTGTCGCGATCGGTGTCTTTTTCGACCCGTTCGAGCGGTTGCCCGGTGTGCCTCTGGATGATCTCGTTCATCAGCTTCTTGGTCTTCAGCAGATGCTTGGTATGGATGAGCATGTCGGTCGCCGAGCCGGCAGCTCCGCCAAGCACCTGATGAATCATGATCTCTGCATGGGGCAGGGCATGGCGTTTGCCCTTGGTGCCGGCGGTCAGCAGGGTAGCGCCCATGCTGGCGGCCAGCCCGATACAGTAGGTTGCGACGTCGCACGAGATGAAGTGCATCACGTCGTAAACCGCCATCCCCGCGGTCACTGAACCGCCCGGGGAGTTGATGTACAGATGAATGTCCGCGGTCGGATCCTCATACTGCAGGTAGAGCATCTGCGCCACAATCAAGTTGGCGCTGTCCTGATCGACCACCCCTTGCAGGAAGATGATCCGATCCTTGAGGAGGCGGCTGTAAATGTCGAAGACGCGCTCTTCACGGCCGCTCCGTTCCACGACATAAGGTACCGAGGGCATGGTCAGTCTCCAGACCCGCCCGGCTCCGTCTTATGAGATCGGCGAGCCGGATCGGGGATAATAAGCCAAGGACAAAGGTTCCGTCGTCCGCATCGGGGGCGAGGGGAAGGTCGTGCCGGTTATGCTGGAGGAAGGGCACCCGGGCCAGCCAGGGAAGGGGGCGCCGCTCCCTGGCGCACCGCGTTGCAATCCTGCTCCGCAGAGTCAAGGCGACCGTCACTCAGCTCTTTTTTGGCTTTTCCACCACCTCGTCCACCAGGCCGAACTCCTTGGCTTCCCAGGCGGTGAAGTAGTGGTCGCGTTCGGTTTCAGCCTGGATCTCTTCCAGGGGCCGCCCGGTGTGGTGCGCCAGGATCTTGTTCAGCGTTTCCTTCATGCGGAGCATTTCTTTCATCTGGATTTCAACGTCGGACGCCTGCGCAGTGCCAATCTGGCCCCAGGGTTGATGCAGCATGATGCGCGAGTTGGGGAGCGCGTATCGTTTCCCCTTGGTTCCCCCCGCCAGGAGGATCGCAGCTCCGCTGGCCGCTGTCCCCACGCAATACGTGCAGATCGGACAATCGAGAAACTGCATGGTGTCGTAGATCGCCAACGTTGCGGTTACCGAGCCGCCCGGGGAGTTGATGTAGAAATGAATATCCTGGTTGCGATTTTCGTACTGGAGGAAGAGGAGCTGCTGGATGGTGGCGTTGGCCAGGGGATCGGAGATCACCGGGTCGTTGATGGAACTGCCAAATGTCCCGAGGAACACGATGCGGTTATCCAGCAACATGTCCCCGATCCCCATCTGGCGCTGGCGCATGTAATCGCGGTTGCGCTGTGCCAGCGGGCCAAAGGGGATTTCGCTCAAGAATTCTTCCATTGTGGGTTTCTCCGTGAAGGAAGTCAGGCATCCAGGCCAGAGTACATCGAGGGGCGAACCATGAACAGAGCGAAGAGAGGAGAGAACCCCTCTCCGCGCTCCCGAGTCCTGGCTCGCCCGGAAGATTCGGTGCCGGAGCACACTTAGCTCGCCGGCTCGGCGGGAGTCTCAGTCGGCGCGCTCTGAGCCGCTTCAGCCGCCAGATCGCGCATTTCGCCCGAGACGGCCTGTTCTTCCACCACTCCGACGTTCGGTTCGGCCTGCTCGCCGATCGGGACATCCTCGTACTCGGCGCTCTGCAGAATCAGTTCGACTGTTTTGCGCTCGATCATTTCCGCCGCCAGCGCTTCGAGCATCTCTTCCTTTTCGAGCCGTGCTCGCACCTTGCGTGGCGATTCATCGTTCTGCGCGGCGATGCGTTCAATTTCGTCGTCCAGATCCTCGTCGGACACCTCGATCTTCTCGACCTCAGCGATCTTCTGAAGCACAAAGTGTTCCTTGAGTCCCAGCTCGGTGGTGCGGAGAATATCCTGCTCCATCAGCCGAATGCGCCGCTTGATTTCATCCTCGCTGATGCCTTCCGAGCGCATTTCCATGATGCGGCGAGCGATGGCGCGGCGGGCCTGGCGGATGAGCAAATCCTCGGGGAGATCCCACTTCGCCGAAGCGGCGATATGCTGTAGAATCTGTTCGCGCGCGGAACGGTTCTGTTGATATTCCAGCCGGCGTTCGAGCACGACCTTGAGCAACTCACGCAACTGCTCGACGTTTTGAACCCCAAAGCGATTGAGGTATTCCTCGTTCAATTCGGGGAGGCGCACCGCCTTCACTTCCTTGATATCCAGTTGCATGTGCAAGGTTTTGCCGCGCAGGGCCGGGTCGGCGACCTGGGCGGACATGACCACGTCCACGGTTCGTTGCTCGCCCGCATTGGCTCCCTGCACCTGCTCGGCGAACCGAGGGGCCATGCAATCCTTGAAGGCGATCTGTTTTTCGATGTGGAACTGCATTTCGCGTTTCGAGCCAACTTCCTTGTCGCCGTCCCGTGTCACGACATCCGCGACCAGAACGTCCCCCACCTGGGCGTTCCCTTCCGGCTTGGGCACGATCTGCCCATCGGCGGAGAGCAGTCGACGTTCTTCCTGTTGATATTCCTCATCGGTGAAGGTGTGGACAGGGCGGCGAATCTTCAATCCCTTGTATTCGGGGAGATCGAACTCGGGACGGACCTCGACATCGAATTCATAGATGAACGGTCCTTCCTGTGGAATTTCGATCTTGTCGGGGTTGATGTTGGGGGGGCTCAACGGGGCGATATCCTCGTCCTCGGCGAGCTGTTCCAGGCTGGCGACCAGGAGCTGATTCTTGACTTCCTGAGCGACCTCCTTGTGGAACCGGCGGACGATGATTTTCCGCGGCGCCTTACCAGGCCGGAATCCTGCCACCACCCCTCCGCGCACCAGCTCCTTGAACTTGATATCCATCAACTCATCGACGTTGACGCGATCGACGATGACCTTGATGTGCTTCTTGCACGGTCCAATGTCGCGCATCTCGACCGTCTGTTTGAGTTTTTTCGCCCCTTCCTCCGGCTTTTCCTCAGTCGCGGTGGCGGAGGCCCCTTCGGGAGCGGTGGTTGTGGGGTCCGTGCCGGGGTTTTCGGCTTTCGGTTCATCAGTCATGGCATGGTTCTCACTTCATCGACCCCATCGCCAAAGTGGCAGGAGGGGAAGAAGACAACAGGCTTCCCGAAACCCTCCCAGGCACCGCAGTGCGCTCGCGTCCAGCGATGGAAGAGATACAAGGGTTGCACCTGGAACAGGCGGGCCGTCCCTGGCAGGAACAGAACTCCCGATCCTGGTTTGGAGTATTGTAGATCCTGAGACAGGAGAGACTAGTAGAAGTTACCCACTATGAAAGATAGAAAAAAAGCCGAGTCATCGAGAAGAGAGTTCTTCTACGAGTACTCGGCTGAAGAGCGGGTGATGGGGCTCGAACCCACGACAGCCACGTTGGCAACGTGGCGCTCTACCACTGAGCTACACCCGCATCTCAGATTGTTATTGTGATTCTAGCAGGCACTACAAGGGTTTCAAGAGGGGGTGAAGAAAACTTTTCTCCCTCTCCTCCGCTCCGAGAGAGGGATCACCCAGGGGTTTTGTCCGCGGTTCGTGGCAGATCACGATCGCGATTTTTCCCTCTTTCCTTGTCGCTACTACAGCCGGCAAGCCAGAGACAGACAACTACCAGACTCCAACCCAGCACCCACCGTTTCATGGTGTGCCTCTTCGCGTACGACGAATCCGGTGCCAAAACAGGAAGAGCCGGCCACAGGGTGTGACCGGCTCCTGAACGTTGCCTGCGGAGCGCAGCTTAGCTGCCAGTCGCGCCGGTGCCGCCGGTGGAGCCGGTGGAGCCAGTCGCGCCACCCGTCTTGCCGGTGCCGCCAGTGGCGCCGCCACTGCTGCAGCCGATGGTAGCAGTCAGAGCCAGGAACGCAACCAGAGCCAGAGAAATCAGCTTCTTCACGATTGAACCATCCTTTCACACACTGAAGCACGCCCTGGACGTGCACGCTGTCCAGGAACCAAGAAAGCTTCCACTCATCACCATCTTCCCCTCAAGGCAAGATGGTGTGAGAGAACGTGCGTGAGAAACCGCTCACGCACGTCGATGATCACTTGAGTATCTCGAGACGGTCAGGCCGAACTCGGAGCTGTGGAAACAGCCGAGACTTCATGCGAAGGAACCTGGTTACTTGTCCTTCTTGTCGGTCGGCTTGTCCTTGGGCTTGTCGGTCGGCTTATCGGTAGGTTTGTCGGTCGGCTTGTCCTTCGGCTTGTCGGTGGGCTTGTCCGTCGGCTTATCGGTCCCGACCTTATCGGTCGGCTTGTCGGTCGGCTTGTCCGTTCCGACCTTGTCGGTCGGCTTGTCCTTGGGCTTGTCGGTCGGCTTATCGGTGGGCTTGTCCGTCGGCTTGTCCTTGGGCTTGTCGGTGGGCTTGTCCTTGGGCTTGTCGGTGGTGGTGGGAGCCGTGCTGCCGGTGGAGCCAGTCGCGCCGCCGGTCTTGCCGGTGCCGCCGGTCTTGCCAGTGCCAGTGCCGCCGCCACTGCAACCGAGGGTGAATACCAGAGCCGCCGCGCAGAACAGTGCAAACAGCTTCTTCACGGAGAAACCGTCCTTTCGCAGGTGCGTGTTCGTGATGTCAGCCTCCGTGGCTGACCGCCTCATAGACAAGATGCATGCGTAATTGAAATATTCCCCGATTTTCACTTCGTCCACCAAAATCTTCAAAATCAGTAAAGGATCGCTCGGGGAATCGTTGGCCGGACCGCTCTGGATTTTTCTCGACAAGCGCAACCAGGGATGTCTATTATTGACATCTTCCTTGGGGACCGCTTAAGCCGTTAGCTTGTGCACAGGGGAAAGGACCATGGTGTCTTTCTCTCGGTCGAGAAGGGTCCGTCTGGTACTGCTCGTGGCTGTGGCCTGTCAAGCGCTCTCCTTGATTTCCTGCGGAGGCGGAACACGGCTCCATCCCGTGCAAGGACAGGTAGTGTATCGAAGCCAGCCAGCCGCGGGGGCTCTGATCGTCTTTTTCCCGGTCAAGGACGAGGGGACTCTCCTTCCTCAGGGAGAGGTTGGCCCCGATGGTTCCTTCACCCTCACCTGCGTGAGCGCGGATGGCAAGCCTCGCGAAGGTGCTCCCGAAGGGGAGTACATCGTCACCATCACCTGGCCCAAAGAACTGCCCAAACCGAAGAAAACGGGAGGGTTCCCGGCGGAGAAAGAATCACCCCCTGACCGTCTCGAGGGGCGGTACAGCAAGGCACGATCGCAACTCCGCGCTCACATCAAGGCCGGCTCGAACAAACTTGAACCCTTCACCATCAACTGAAACCGGCGTTTCGTTCTGGTCCTCCCTGAGAACGAGGAGCAGGGAGGAACCGCCTTTTTCCCTCCTCCATGGGTCAAGATGCCATGTTTCTCTCCAAACGGCAGCGTGTCCAGGGGTTTACTCTCATTGAGCTACTGGTGGTGATCGCCATTATTGCGATCCTGATTGGGCTGTTGCTTCCCGCCGTCCAGAAAGTTCGCGAGGCAGCGGCCCGCATCTCCTGCAGTAACAATCTCAAACAAATCGGGCTGGCCATCCACAACTATCACGACGCCAATAATGCCTTGCCGCCGTGGGGATTCGATTTCCCCAGCAATCCCAATCCCTCCAATCCGCTCGGCCCACAAACACAGGGGCACAGCGTTTTCACCCTTATCCTTCCCTACGTCGAACAGGACAATCTTGCGAAGATGGCCCGCACGGATCGTTCGGTCATCGACCTGGTCAATCTGCCGCCCCCCATCGGCACCGGGATCGCCGGCCAGATGGGGATCAAGATTTACAAGTGCCCGTCCTCGCCTTCGCCTGCGACTGCTGATGTTGGTCCGCTTCTTGCCAGTATCGGGTTGCCTGTTCCTTCGGGAGTCCCGGTGATCCTGGGGATGACCGATTACGGAGCAACCCGCGGGATTGGAGGAACGTTCGCGAGCGCCTGCTGCGGAGGAGTTCCCTCCGGAGATACCGGTGCCCTGCAGAAGAACAACAGCGGTCGCTTGACTGCCATCACCGATGGGACCTCCAACACCATCCTTATCACCGAGGATGCGGGGCGCGTCCAGCTCTACGCCCTGGGGAGATTGATTGGCGGCGGCTACGCTCCAAACGGCGCCTGGGCTGACTACAATGTGTCATTTCGGGTGGATGGAGTGAATCCCGCGACCGGGACCGGCTCGGGATGTTGCGTGATCAACTGCAACAATGACGGGGAGATCAACAGTTTCCACGCCGGAGGAGCACTGGCACTGATGGGGGATGGGTCGGTGCGTTTTCTCAAGCAAGCGCTGACGCCGGCCACCCTTGCTGCGCTGATCAGTCGGAATGGCGGAGAGGTTTTCCAGAACGATTGAGCCAGGGAAATCATCAAGGACCTAGGGGCGTCACCAGGGAGTCTGCTGCCTGCTCCCGGTGATGCCCTGTTATTGCCGGGACATTAATCGTTCCAGGGATGAGGATGCAGGGCGCGCGCACTGATTCTTCCCAGAAAGCGTGCCTTTTGCGCGGGCGAGAGTTCCTCAACAAATCGGTCCCTGGTCGCCGCGATCCAGCGTACCGGCCGTTTGCGGTAATCGGTCACCACGCGCGTGAGCACGGGCCCCGGCTGACAGAGCGCGCCACGAATGCACCCTTCCAGATCTTCGGTGGTTGTGATTTCCTGGTAGCCGATCCCCAGCGCTTTGGCCAGGGCCGCATAGTCGAGATGGGCCAGATGCGTGGCGGTGGTGCGTTTGTAGGCCGATTCCTGCAACACCTGCATGTAGTGATACGATTGATCATCCAGGATAAAGAACTTCACCGGAAGCCCTTCGCGCCCTGCGGTGGACATCTCCATCGCCGACATGAGCAGACAGCCATCACCGGTGATCGTGACAACCTGGCGCCCGGGATGCACGCGCTGGGCTCCAAGCGCTGCCGGAATCGACCACCCCATCGACTGGTTATCCGTCGGGTTGAAGTAGGTGCGCGGCTGATGCACCGTGAACGCCTCGGCCGCCCAGTGCTCGGTGAGGGTGACATCAACAAAAACCAGGGCATCCGGCTGAGTGCAGCAACGGAGTTTCAGCAAGAAGGCCATGGGATCGGCGCCACACCGGGCATACAGACGACAATTCCTCTCCCGATCAGCGCTTTTGAGCTGGCGGATCCGGTCGTGCAACTTCCGGTCGCACGGCCGGGCCAGACAGCTGGCGTTCTCGTCGAGTTTGCTCAGAAAAACCCCAGCATCGGCATGAACACAAACATCCGCCTTGACGGTTTTGCCGAGATTGCAGGGGTTGATGTCGACATGGATCAGATGGGGCCGTTTCGGGATTGCATAGAAGGCAGTGGAAACCTCGCTGTAACGCACGCCGATGGCCAGGACCACATCCACGTGTTTGAAGATCGCCTCCGCCGTTCCGGTGCCTTGTGGACCATACCCCCAGCCGACCGCGAGCGGATGACACTCGTCGATCACTCCTTTTCCCGAAACGCTGGTGGCAACAGGTGCCTGCAGCATTTCCGCGACCCGAGCCAGGAGGGGGCCATGGTCCATGCACCCCTGACCGGCATAGATCCCCACGCGCAGGTTCTTCTGCGCGAGCAGGTGCAGCGCACAGGCGAAGGCATTTTCATCGAAGGGAACGGGGAGAGGCGCAAGCGGCCCCGAGGCGAAGGAACCTGATTCGATCAGCAGGTTATAGGGAATGACGACGCCAACCGGTCCCGGCTCGCCTGCGCGAGCGAGCTGGAAGGCTTTTCGTACAGCCCCGGGGATGTCCGTGACAGCGCCGACCTCGAAGACGGCCTTGGTTACCTGCTTGAGCAGTCCTACTTGTGGGAGATCGTGGACCTGAAAAGGACGATACTTGTCTCCGCGCGCCACATCACCCACGAGGCACACCATGGGCACACTGTCCAGGAGAGCCTCGCCAATTCCGCTGAGGGAGTTCGTGAGCCCGGGCCCAGGAACCACGCAGAGCACCCCGGGCTGGCCGGTGCTGCGGGCGTAGCCATCTGCCATGCACGCGGCAGAGAATTCGTGGGTGACGAGCAGATAGGGGAGCCGTTTGGTCTTCAGGGCATCCCAGAGTTCATTCTCCTGGGCGCCGGGGATTCCATAGACGCAGGCGGTTCCCTCGGCCTGCAAGGTTTCGACCAGTGCAAAGGCCCCGGTCATCTTGCCACGCACCCAACCTGGCTCGCGATTGAGGATCCCGGCTTCCGTGGGCGATTCGGGGAGCAGCGCCAACCCGGTCAGAGCCATGGCTTTGAGCGCAGAGCGTCGCGTCACCGGGGGCATCATGGTCGGTCCTCCTTGACTTGCTGCCCGTGGGATCGTCCCTAGTTTCTATCGGAACTCGGCGACAGGCAGTTTACCCCGAATGCCCTGATCCCTTCGACTTGCGTCGCGCGATGAAGACGGGCTGACCTACCGATTCAGGGGCTTCTTCCCAGTTGGGGCTGGCCTTGATCTTGTCGATCAGGTCAAACGCTCCGGTTGCCGAGGAGTAAAAATGCCGTTCGACCACGATAAAATCGATCCCTTCCTGGTCGGCGATCTGCTCCCAGGTATGATCCGCCGACTTGATGCGAAAACACTTATCCCAGTGTTCGCGGGTGAAGAGATGAACATGACTGTAGCAATAGATGCGCACCCCCGGTTGCCGCAGTTCCCAGAGGAGGAAGTCACCCAGAGATTCGGAAGCGAACACCACGCCGTGGAGCTTGTGTTCGGGATCGTGGTTGTACTGAGCACGCAGATACTCCACCGCCGCCCGGGGAGTGAGGGCCGTCACCCGCTGGCTGGCGAGGGGAGCATCCTTGAACAACAGCCACTGCAACGGCGCGGACCACAGGACGAGCATGCTGCCGAGCATGAGGGCAAAGATTGTTTTTCGGCCGTCAACGTGCGCTTCCTGGCTCAGCCACCCCGGAAGATAGTGCTGGAGCACCGCGTCCAGATGCGGAATGATCACCCAGACAAACACCATGCACCACCAGACAAACATGCGCACATGCGAAAGCGTTTGCAGGCCAAAGGCTAACAGCAGAAGGACCTGCGTGGGAGTGAAGCGACTCGGGCTGAAGCGAAGCAGGAGCACCAGCATCCCCATGGTCGTCAGGAAGAGCCAGCCAACGGGTTGCTTGATTGGGAGAGGTTTCCACTCTTCCATGAAGGGAATATTGGGATGGCTGGAGAACTTGACGGTATAGTAATACAGCCACGGCCCGCTGGGGTTGAGCACTCCCACGGCAATCACTGAGAAGAGAAGCACCATCGTGAGGCGACGCAATTGCGCATCGTGCCACAGGCTCTGCACCGTTCGACGCCATCCCTGTGTCAGTTGCTCCTGAAGGATCTGGAGTCCGCGTCCGGTTAGAAACAATCCAAGGAGCACAAAACCGACGGGGAACGACCCGTGGGCGTTGGCCCAGAAAACCATCACCCCGGGGATCGCCCACAGCGCCCGGCGTGAGAGGAGCGGACGGCTGAGCGGAAGAAGGAGGCAGGCAAACGCCAACTCGCCGACAATCTGGGGTCGCAGGATAAACAGGTGATAGAGGAAACTCAGCGCCAGCACCAGAAGCACGCCAATGAGCGCCGTGGCGGTATTGTTGGTGAGACGACGAAAAGCGAGAAGAAGGATCCCCAATCGAGCAGTAACGATAAGAGCGAACGCAGTGAGGAGCATCTGGGCCCCGCCGCCCAGCGCATGGTCGGGATCGGTCGCCGAGACAGCCTTCCCTGCCTCAAAGAGGAGATAACTCCCGGCCTGGGTAATCCACTGGAAGTTGATGTAGGGAGTGGAGGGATCGACCATATCGTCGGGGAAGCCGGCGTGGGTGGGCAGGCGCCCTTCCTTCACCATCACCTCGCCAAAACGCATATGGCCCCAGATATCGGTGTGCCAGACTCGCGTTCTGGTGAGCACGACAAAGGTAAAGGCGAGGACCGCGACCGCCACCACCGTGGCAGTTCGACAGTAATACGGCGCCCAGCGCGAGTTGGGGTTGGCCCAGTCAATCCCGGCCCCAATAACGAGTTCCTCGTCGTCGGGGGGCGTAACCTCCTCAGGGGGCGTCTCCTGACTTTCGGTCGGAGACGGCGGGAGAGGATCGGCTTCCGGCATCGTGAAGATCTCCGGGTGGAGCGGCGGATGGCACGGGCGCAGAGTCTCCCAAAACAGAAGACTCCCCACAGTCAACATAGCAGGCACTTTGCGCCGCGCCAAACGAACCGAAGGGTTCTCTCACAGTCGAAAGAGCCGTCGCGCGTTATCCACGAAAATCATCTCGTGACAGGCCTCCGGGAGCGACGCGGCGATAAAATCGCGATAGGCAGTCATCGGCGCCAGCGGCCAGTCGGTGCCGTACAGAAAGCGATTGGGCCGTTCCGCATACCGAAAGGCGCGCGCCAGCTGGGCACGCGTATCGGCCATGGCATCGGCGTTCTCCTCGGCAGTGAAATCTTCGGTCGCCCCGATCATCAAGCCGGAGAGGTCGGCCCAGACGTTCATGTTCTTGTAGACAACCTCGGCGGCATCCATCATCCAGGGATTGCCGACATGGGCGAGGACAAAGCGCACATTGGGATGATCGACCGCCACATCATCGATCAGCAGGGGATGGGCAAAGCGCACCTTGGCATAAGGAGAATAGGTGTCGCCCGTGTGAAAGACAAAAGGGATCTTGAATTTCTCTGCCAGTTCATAATAAGGGCGGTAACCCGCATCGGTGGGGGGGTAATGCAGATAGCCCAGGTAGCCCTTGAGAGCCTTCACCTGGCCCGTCGCCAGTTGTTTTTCCACGCGCTGCAAATGGTCGGGTTGGTTGTGCTCGGGATGGGCGACTCCGATGGCGAACAGGCCAGGCACCTGGGCAGCGATCTCCAGCGTTGTCGCCACCCCCAGCGGATCGTCCTCGCTGGTGCTGAGACAGCCCATCGCCAGGGCCTGTTCGGTTCCGCTCGCGGCCATTTCCGCCTGCAGCCAGCGCACCACCTCGGCAACTCCGCCCTCCGGGGTGAGATTCATCGGGCCTACGCCGGGTAGTCGTGGCGGGACCACGTGAATATGGCTGTCGATCATCATTCCTCCCGTGCCCAGCAGGAATCGGACCCACGTGCTGCTACAAGAGAGATAGAAGAAAACTGGAGCCGGACCAGAGAGTAGCGATCGCCAAGCAAAGGGGGTATGCTGGAGCCCGAACGAGGGGAGCATTCCTACCCGAACCGTGGTTCTAGAGAAAGCGATGTCAGCATGCATGGGCGATGGTATGAGGGCGCAACACGAGGACAGTGGCTGGCTTTGGTGGCAGCCTTGCTCGGTTGGGGGTTCGATGGCTTTGAAATGGGGATCTTCCCTCTGGTGGCGCGCCCGGCGCTTATCCACCTCCTTGATCTCTCCGAAAAGGCAGCGTTGATCAAGGAGGACTCCACCAGTCCTTCCCTCAAGGAGGAGATGAAAGCGCTCGTCGATGAGCGGGTGCGCGAGTGGAACGGCATTCTTTCTGCCGCGTTTCTGGTGGGCGCCTCGCTGGGGGGGCTGCTGTTTGGCTGGATTGGCGATCGGATTGGCCGGGTTCGGGCGATGGTCTTCAGTGTCCTCACCTATGCTATCTTTACCGGGTCCTGCGGGCTGGCGCAGCACGCCTGGCATCTGGGAGTGCTACGGTTTCTCGCTGCGCTGGGAATGGGCGGCGAGTGGGCGCTGGGCGTGGCCCTGGTGATGGAGAAATGGCCGGGGCATGCGCGGCCGGTGCTGGCTGGGTTGATCGGGGCCGCCTCCAATGTCGGCTTCATGTCTACGGGGCTCCTCGGTTTAGCCCTGGCTCCGGATCAATACTGGCGGCTGATTCTGATGGTGTGCGTCTTTCCGGCGCTGTTGACTTTTCTGATTCGCATGTTTGTGCCGGAGTCGGAGAAGTGGGAACATGCGGCGGCGAGCGGGCCCAAGCCTGGCATCGGCGCCATCTTCGTTCCTGGTCTGCGTCAGCGCTCCCTGATGGGAGCGTGTTTGGGGGCCGTCGCCCTCCTGGCCACCTGGGGGGCGGTACAGTGGGTGCCGCTCTGGATCGGGCAACTGACTTCCGACAAGAGCGCATCTTCTTACGCCCAGATGGCCTCGGCGGGGGGCGCCATCATCGGCTCGTTCCTCGGCGCATACCTGATGCAGCATGTCTCGCGCCGGGCAGGGTACTTTACCCTGTGTCTCATTTCGCTGGGGATTTGTGAATTTCTCTTCCTGACGCGCACCACCTTTGATGCCGTTTTTCTGGGCACGGTTTTTCTGGTCGGCGCGTGCAGCGCCTCGTTCTACGGGTGGTTGCCGCTTTATTTGCCCGAACTGTTCCCAACAAGGGTGCGCGCGGCGGGACAGGGCTTCGCCTTCAACTTTGGCCGAGCGATAGCCGCGGTCGGAGTGCTCCTCAACACATTCGGTCTGAATTTGCAGGGGAAATATGCTCAGGCGGGAGCGATCGTGTGTCTGATCTATCTGGTGGGGATGGGACTGGCGTGGTTTTTGCCGGAAACGCAGGGACAGCCATTACCCGAGTAAATTCCCTCAGGAGGGAGCCGCTCTCTTGCCCGGACTCCCTCCTGGAGGGCTGTCGTCAGGAACTGACTCGCGGATGACGCACCTCCAACTCATGGCGGAGGACCTGATCCTGCCAGCGTTGGAGCTGGCGCTCGACCAGGCTCATCTCGCGTTCCACCCGAGCAATCGCTCGCAACAGACCCTGGCGTCGACGGCGCAAACGTCCCAGCGCCCCGTGTTGACTCTTGACAGACATGGGTGCACTCCTGATTACTGTGGAGGCATTAGGCGACCTTCCCTCGTCCTTATCGGTCAGGGAAGGGGTCTGTCTTGGAACATGATTAAAAGTCTGAGCATTCGTTCCCCATACGCGACGCACAACCGCGCATTCGCGACGCGATGCCAGACCACTCCGGGAAATCCCTTATGCTCACCCTCGACTCCCATCCGCTCCTTGATGCACATGCCTTCATTACCCACTTTCCCCGCCCCCTTGGCGAGATCTCCTCTCCCCCGGAGTTACTCGCCCTGTTAGCCGAGGAGGCGAACGCTCCGTTGCACAGCGACGACGGCATTCGCGAGACCGTTCGCGCCTTGCTCCGCCAGGGAGGCTTCAAGCCCACCGGGCGGAGTAAACCGGCCTCGGAATATCTGCTCAAGGCGGTCCGGGAGAAGTTGCTCAGCGGGATCAATCTGGCTGTGGATGCGTGCAATGTGGTCTCGTTGCACAGCGGCCTGCCCATCAGCGTGGTGGACCTGGAGAAAGCCCAGGAGCCGTTCTCGATTCGGGTGGCGCCGCCAGGAGCCGCCTACATCTTCAACGCTTCGGGGCAGTCGATCGATCTGGGAGGGCTACTCTGCCTTTGTGATGCCGAGGGTCCTTGTGCCAACGCCGTGAAGGATGCACAGCGCACCAAAACCTCGCCCCAGACCCGGACCACGCTCTCCGTGGTCTGGGGCAGTGTTGCTCTCCCGGGGCGGGCTGCTCTGACCGAGAAGTGGTATCGCCAGCTCCTTGAGCAGCACGGGGCAACCACCCAGGACGTCCTGCTGGCGCCTTCTTCTTCGTGAGCAGCCTGTTATTTCGGCAACAACGTTTCGATCAACATCACCAGAATGCCCATGAGGGCTCCGCCAGCGATCAGCCCAGCACAGATCGGCTCCTGGTTCTGGACCGCCACCTTGTTTACAGTGCTCTCAGGCTTTTTCCAGATCATCTCGGCGATCCAGAAGAGGAAGGAGCCCATGAACATCGAAAAGCAGGTGTGGAAGGGGATGAGGAAGCCCAGGCCAATGCCGACGGGAGAGAGTGGGAAGCGATTCTTCGTCCCCATGCGCAGCCCTTCCAGCACGACCCCAAGCACCAACGCGACCAGGGCGGCCCACTGCGCATGATGCGGGATTTCCCCGATCCCCTTGGTGAGGACATCGGCAACCCCCTTCCAGATGGTCGCCGCGGGCATCGGAAACTGCTCGCTATCCATGGCGAACGACGCCGAGGGTTTTTGGGAAAAGGTTTCTGCAGGTGAGAGCCGCAAGAAGAGGAGGTAGAAAACGGGCACCGAGAGTGCTGCTCCGGCGAGGACCCCGAGCACGTGACCAATCGCCTGTTGACGCGGCTTGGCCCCGAGCATGTATCCCGGCTTGATATCCTGCAGCAGATTGGCCGAGTGACTGGCCACTTCCCCTGTGATGCTGGCGGTCATCAGGTTGGTGGTCACATTTCCCGGAGCCAGCACGCCAAACGTCAACTGTGTGAGCTTGCCCATTGCGCCAATCGGCGTGATCGAGGTCAACCCGGTCGAGTTGATTGCGATCAGGCAGAAGAAGAACACGAGGCCAACCGCCACCACGCCAAGCCATGGTTCCACCCCAAAGTAGAAGTTGGCCATCGCCACCACCAGCGCGCCGAGTAAGGGAATGCCGATCACCGACACGCTCAGCGGAAGTTCCACGTCGCGCAGCACATCGGAAGTGCCAGTCGACTTCTTGAACATCTTGGTGAAGGCCCCGATCAGGATCTGAGGTTTGGCGAAGAAGCTCATGATCGAGGCGATCGTCATCATCGCCACGCCTGCCCACAACGACCAGAACGTGATGCTGCGAAAGGTGATCGGCGCTTTGATCTCGCCCCATTCAATGGCCATTGGCGCCAGGTACGCGTAGTTGATCAACGCCCCCAGGACGAGAGAAAACCCGGTGCGAATCCCCATCAATCCCCCGGCTCCCACCATGGTCAGGTCGAGTTCGGGACGCAGGGTTAATTTGGTGACCTCGATTCCATTGATGCGAGGCACCCACCCAAGGAGTTTGTAGAAGGGTTCGTCGAGAAACTCGGGAAGATGGCCCGGCTTGAGCTTCACCAGGCTCCCGAGCCAGTTCATGATCGCCTCGCTCTGAAAAAACTTGACCAGTGCCGCGAGGATGGCGGAGCCAAAGAGCAACTTGGCCTTGAGCATGCTGGTGCTTGCCTCGCCGTGATGGAGCGAATCCATCACCACCCCGGCGGCACGCCCCTCGGGAAACGGCTGTTGTTCGTCATTGATAAAGCGCCGCTTGAAGGGAAAGGCAAAGAGCACGCCCAGGATGGCAAGGACCGAGATCCACGACACCGTTTGCCACAACGGGAGTACCACTCCGGTGACCATCATGTAGGCGGCCAGGCTGGAGATCATGGGGGAGGTCATGTAGCCGGCTGCCGTGGCAATCGACTGCATGGCATTGTTTTCCAGCACCGTAAATTCCCTCGCCGCCCCGAGGTTACTCAGCACGCGGAAGACCGCGTAGGCCAGGATGACCGAGGTGATGCCGACCCCCATTGTCCAGCCGGTCTTGGCGCCGATGTAAAGGTTGGTGAGGGAAAGGACGCCGCCCAGGATCATCCCCGTGAGGGCGGACCGAACCGTCAACTGGGGCATGTTCCCGCGAAAGACATTGGTGAGCCACCAGCGATCCTTTTCCTCCAGGCTCCAGGTGCGGATCTGCTCCTCATTTAATTCGTGGATGGCCATGCACAATTCTCCGGCGGCGAACGCAATCGATCCTGTCGATCAACCAACGCACAGACCAGGAACCTTGTTACCCCATGCGGGGCGAATTGGCAAGCATCGATCAGGATGGAGCGTGGTGCAGCGGAGACAGGAGCGTTTTGCGGAGCGCGGGCGACCATGATGAGGCAATCCGCGTCTACCCGAG
This sequence comes from Planctomycetota bacterium, assembly GCA_029777335.1. GTDB lineage: Bacteria > Planctomycetota > Planctomycetia > Gemmatales > Gemmataceae > JAKOSN01. The sequence continues at coordinate 12,234 of JAKOSN010000202.1, read as the reverse complement.
GCGTTTGACCAGTTCAGGAAGGATTTCGCCGGATTTGCCGTGCAGCGCGAGGGTCACCAGGTGGCTGACCTCGGTTTGATCGAGATTGATCTCGATCACCCTGGCGCCCACGGTGCGCGCCAGATCGACCAGGCTGGCAGCCGGGTAGACCACGGCACTGGTCCCAACCACCAGAAAACAATCGCATTCCTCCGCAGCCAGCGCGGCCTGCAGCCAGACGTCGGCGGGGAGCATCTCATGGAACCAGACGATATCCGGACGCAGCAACTCGCCACACTGGGGACAGCGCGGCAGCTCGTCCAGCGTTTCGCCCGGCCGATCCTCAATGAGCGTGCAAACCGTGCAACGAACGCGAGTGAGGCGGCCGTGAAGTTCCAGTACCTGGCGGCTCCCCGCGGCACGATGCAAGCCATCGATGTTTTGCGTGCACAGGGTGAAGTGTGTCGAGGTCCAGCGCTCTTCCAGCGCGGCCAGGGCATAATGCCCCGGATTGGGTTTCACGGTGCGCAGATTGGCGCGACGGGCATTGTAAAAGCGCCAAACCAGAGCGGGATTATCTTCAAATGCCTCGGGGGTGGCGACCTCCAGAATCGAATGACCTTCCCACAGCCCCCCGGCGCCGCGAAAGGTGGGCACCCCGCTCTCCGCCGAGACGCCCGCTCCGGTCAGCACTGCGATTCGTTTCGCCCCGCGCAGAATCTGCACCGCCTTTTCGAGTTCTTCCTGCGTGGGAAAGTGTTCGACCGGGTGATGCATGGCTTTCTCCTTTCCCTGTCCGTCCGCAGGGGTGCCCTCTCGTGGGTGTGCTCTGCTCAGGGTCTCGCGCAATTGTCGAGAGAGACACCAGAGGTGCAGGCCGGGTTCAGTAAATCGGCCAGCATCCGGGGGTAATTAGTTCCAGAAGGTGGTGATCGGGATCGCGGAAAAAGATGCTCCGTCCCCCACCACCCCAGGTTACCACACTCTCGATGGCAACCTGGTGGCGCCTCAGGTGTTCCTCCCAGGCGGTCCACTCGGATGCGGCGATGGCAAAGGCCACGTGCTGGGTGCCCTCACCATCGTGCGGCGGAATAACGCCTCCCTCGAAGGAGATGGGCTCGCGCGTCCCTCCTTTGCGGAACAGGAGCAACACCTGCCGGCCTGCCACGCTGTAGGCGGCAAAGCGCTCGTCGGCGACCATCACCGTGAAGCCGAGGATCGTCTCATAAAAGCGCCTTGCTCGCTCCAACTCCGCGACATACAGCCCCGATTCCAGCAGACCATTGATCTCTGGCATGAGCGCCACTCCTCCGATCCCTAGTAGCCCACGGCGCAGCCATCCTTGCGCGCCTCCGAGCCACCATGCAGAACCCCGGTCCCCGGATCGATCAGAATCCCCTGGAATCCTCCGCCATTGACGCGCACACGCTTGACCACGTGGCCGCGGCGTTCCAGTTCCTTGAGAATTTTAGCATCGATCCCTGGTTCGGCCTGGATCATTCCGCCGTGAGGGTCGGCAGAACGCCCCGTCGGCGTGGCCGAGCCGACATGTTCCACCCGAGGCGCTTCCCCTGCTTGCTGCACATTCATGCCAAAATCGATCAGATTGCTCAGGACCTGCACCTGGCCCTGCGGCTGCATATCGCCGCCCATCACACCAAAGCAGAACCACGGCTTCCCCTCGTGAGTGACCATTCCGGGGATGATGGTGTGAAACGGTCGGCGATGCGGTTCGAGCCGATTGAGATGGTGCTCATCCAGCGCAAGGAGAGTTCCCCGATTTTGCAGGGCAAACCCAAGGTCGCCCGGAACCAGCCCCGAGCCAAACCCAAAATAGTTGCTCTGAATCAGCGACACACAATTGCGGTCCTTGTCCACCACACAGAGATAAATCGTATCGCTTTTGCCCAGTTTTGGATCGCCAGCGTCCACCCCGGTCAGCGCGCGGTCGAGCTGAATCAGCTTGCGCCGTTTGTCCGCGTAGGGTTTGCCAATGAGTTCCTTCACGGGGAGGGACGCGAAGTCGGGATCGGCATAGTACCGGGCGCGGTCGGCGTACGTCAGTTTCTTGGCCTCAACCAGCACATGCCAGTAATCGGGCGAATTGGGCCCCAGCTTCTTCAGATCATACCCTTCCAGCAGGTTCAACATCTGCAACACCGCGATTCCCTGCCCCGGGGGCGGAATCTGCCAGACAGCATAGCCGCGATAGACGGTGCTGATCGGATCGACCCAGGTGGAAGTGTGCTCGGTGAAATCCTTCAGACCGAACAGGCCCCCATTTTTCTCGGAGAACTCAACGAGGGTACGTGCGATCCGTCCCTTGTAGAAGGCATCGCGACCATCCTTGGCGAGCTCGCGATAAGTCCGAGCCAGCGCAGGGTTTTTGAAGACCTCGCCCGCGCGGGGAGCATGACCGTCCTTCAGATAGGTTCGGGCGGCATCGGGAGTGGCGGCCAGTTTTTCCTCCGCCCCTTTCCAGTAGCCGGCGATCACCTCTGTGACCGGGAACCCTTCCTCGGCGTAGCGAATGCTTGGTTCAAGGAGTTTTGCGAGCGGTTGTGTGCCAAAGCGCCGGTGCAGTTCGGCCCAGCCATCCACACACCCCGGCACCGACCAGCTGAGGGGCCCCGTGATCGGAATCTCCTTGTATCCTTTCTCCGCAAACCAGGCGCGCGTTGCCTTGTAAGGCACTCGGCCGCTGGCATTCAGGCCGTGGAGCTTCTTCGTTCGCGCATCCCAGACAAGCGCATAGAGATCGCCGCCCACACCGCAGCTCATCGGTTCCATCAAGCCCATCGCTGCGTTGACCGCGATGGCAGCATCCACGGCGTTTCCCCCCTGTTTCAACACGTCGAGCCCGATCTGGGCCGCCAGGGGATGACTGGTCGCGACCATCCCGTGAGTGGAGAGCGTGACCGAGCGGCCGGAGCGATACGGCTGGCCCACAGGGCGTTCTCCGGCCAGCAGAATGGAAGGGAGCAGAACGAGGGAGACAGCCAGACTGAAGAAGAGGGAGAAGTTACTCATGATGGTGAAGGTATCCTTCTGAAGGGCTCCGGTGGGGCAGCCAGACGTTCTTCTCTTGTACCGTGAACCGGCTGAGATCGCACGTAAATCTTGCCAAATCAAGGGATGTCCACCACGAGGCGTTACCTGGAGTTGGTTTCCGGCTGGGGGCAGGGTACAACGAGGGGAAGTCTCTCCGCGCCGGACCGGAGCAGGGGCGGCCTGCGGTAGGTCGAGCGCTGGTCCTCTCTGGGTCGGGGAGAGACGAGCGAGGAAGGAATACCTCATGGCGACCCTCTTTCCCGTTCCCAAGTTACTGCGGCGCCGTCGAACCCGGATCGTGGCCACTGCAGGCCCGGCCTCGCTTCACGGCACCATCCCCGAGCAACTCATCCAGGCTGGGGTGAATATCTTTCGGCTGAACATGTCGCATGGCGATCACAACAGCCATCGCTCCGCCTACCATCGTTTGCGTCAGGCCGCCCAGATCGTGGGCGAACCGATCGCGATCCTGGCCGATCTGTGCGGCCCGAAGATTCGCGTGGGGTGTTTTCGCGGCGGCGAGATCGAACTGGAGACGAACAGCACGGTCACCATCACTACCCGCGAGGTCCTTGGCGATGCCAGGCTGATTCCCTCGATCTACCCCGCCCTGGCCAACGATGTGCGTTCTGGCGATCGCATCCTTCTCGACGATGGTCTTCTGGAATTGCGCGTGGACGGGGTAGCCGGACCAGATGTGATCTGCACCGTGGTCAATGGAGGCCAGCTGCGCGATCGCAAGGGGATGAATCTTCCGGGTGTAGCGCTCTCCACCCCGGCGTTAACCGAGAAGGACCGGGTCGATGCCCAGTTCGCTCTGGAACTGGGGGTGGATCTATTAGCGCTCTCTTTTGTGCGCAAGGGAAGCGATGTTGAAGATCTGAAAAATCTGGTGGATGCTCATGGCGATGCCACTCCCATCATCGCCAAGATCGAGAAACCGGAGGCGATGACGGGCATCGAGGCGATCCTGGAGGCCGCCGACGGCATCATGGTCGCTCGCGGAGATCTGGGGGTGGAGTTACCGCCCGAGATGGTTCCGATTGCACAGCAGGATCTGGTGCTGCGCGCGCGCCATGCTCACAAACCCGTGATTGTGGCGACGCAGATGCTCGAATCGATGATCGAAAATCCGCGCCCCACGCGGGCCGAGGTGTCCGATGTTTCGCACGCAGTGTTTGCGGGAGCCGATGCGGTCATGTTGTCGGCCGAGACCTCCGTGGGCCGCTATCCGGTGCAGGCCGTGCAGATGATGGACCGGGTCGCCCGCCAGGTCGAGGGATGGCAATGGTCCGAGGGAGCCTTTCGTTCCTTGACGCGTGATGAGTGCGAGCAACCCGGTCCCTTCCCGTTGCGGCAGGCGGTGGCGCGCTCGGTGGCCCAGCTTTCCCGGGATCTTCGTGTGCGCGCGGTGGTGGTGCGCACACGAAGTGGGATCACGGCCTCGGTGGTATCTGCCACCCGGCCAGCGGCCCCGATCATCGCCCTCACGCGCGATGCCCAGGTTTCCCGGCGCTTAACCTTGCTCTGGGGAGTGATCCCCCGACAGGTGAACGAGTCCGAGTTTGAACAACCTGAACGGGTCGCACGGCGTTTGGTGGGAGAACTTGAACTGGCACAAGCGGGGGAGCACATCCTGTTGTTGTCGGGGTTCCGTGAAGGTGAACCGCAACTATCGGTACTGCCGGTCTGACCTCGTTTCCTTGTCTCAAAAGCGACGGAATCCCCTATGCGCCCTGGGAGGATCCGCGCATAATATCCCCCTATCGCTCTGACTTTCGTCCTGGCACCCTGAAACGAGGTGGTCCCTTGTCCACACCAACCCCCCACGGAACTCCCGAAGGCGCTCCCGGCACCCAGGCCCCGGCCCAGGCGGAGATTGTGCTCGACGACAAGCATGCGCATGCCGCCTATGCCAACTTTGCCCGCGTGACCGCCACTCCCGAAGAGGTGATCGTCGACTTTGCGCTCAATCCCAACCCCTTCATGGCTGGGCGCCAGGAGGTGGTAGTGTCGCAACGGTTAATCATGAATTTTTACACGGCCAAGCGTCTTCTCGGTGCCCTGCTGCAAACGCTGCAGCGCCACGAGGCAACGTTCGGTTCGATTCAACTGGATGTGCGCATGCGGGCTCAGCCAGGCGCCGCTGGGCAGAAACCACCCCAGGGTTGAGATTCTCAGATGCAGTGAATGCAAAAAGAGCCTGTCATCGTTGGATGACAGGCTCTGCGAGACCCTTCGGGTGAAAAGGTCTCTCCTTGTTTGTGCGTGCACTATTTGATTGACGCGATCGGTCTCGTGCTTATTCGACGTGCCCACATTTTTCTCAGGGGCGCAGAACGAGTGCCGTGCCGGGATCCTGGCGCGGAAGCACTTCCCCGACGAGCGATGCGCACATCGCCCCGTGCTCCTTCAAACTCCGGATCAGAGCCTCTGCTCGGGCAGGATCGATACTGATCAACAAACCGCCCGAGGTCTGGGCGTCATAAAAAACCTCGTGCCTCAGGGGATCGAGTTTTCCCTCGATCCGCAAGCCAGCAGCGACATACTGCGCGTTGGTTGCACTGGCGCGAGTCAAATAGCGCTTACGCACCAGTTCTTCTACCCCGGCGAGCAGGGGCAATTGTCCCAGGCGGATGTCAAGGGTGACTCCACTGCCTTCCGCCATCTCAAAAGAATGCCCAGCCAGGCCAAAGCCGGTGATGTCCGTCACCCCGTGGACCCCGCCACTTTCCTCGATGGCTTGCAGTCCGAGGTGATTGAGTTGAATCATGCTGGAGCAGGCGGCGCGGAGCGACTCTTCAGAACAGTCGTTCGCCTTGTGCGCCGTCGTGACGAATCCGGTCCCGAGCGGTTTGGTGAGAATCAGCACATCACCAGGACGGGCACCCGCGTTGGTCAGTACCTTCCTGGGATGGACCACGCCGGTGACCGCGAGGCCAAACTTGATCTCGACATCGCGCACTGTATGTCCGCCCACCACCACCGCGCCGGCCGCGGTGCAGCGGTCCGCCCCTCCGCGCAGGATCTCTCCCAGCCAGTCAAGACTCAGCCGGTCATCGGGGTACCCAACGAGGTTCAGGGCGGTGCGCGGCGTGCCTCCCATGGCGTAGACATCGCTGAGCGCGTTGGCTGCCGCGATCTGACCGTACACAAAAGGATCGTTCACTACCGGGGGGAAGAAGTCAATCGTTTGCACCAGGGCGATCTCATCCGTCAGGCGATAAACGCCTGCATCGTCGTGGGTTTCAGTCCCCACGAGGAGATTGCTATCGTCCGTACGCGGTACATTGCGCAGCACCTGCGCAATCCCTTGCGGGGGTAACTTGCCTGCTCAGCCCGCACAGGAGGCATAATCAATCAGCCGTTTCTTGCGACCGAAGAAAAGCACGAGGTATCTCCTTGCCCGAATTGGCCCTGCAGCACTGGGATTCGAGCAGAGGAGGGGAAGGCTCTCAAGGGGACAGGCGCGGCGAAGAATCCACCGCGCCCGCAAGAAGACAGCCCGAGCAAGCAATCCCCAGCGATTACCGCAACCGCTGTTTCAGGACGTTGAGGATGGCCTGTTCGTCGGGGAATTTGCCGGTCTGGAGCTTTGAGTAAATCGTCTCACCATCGACGGTTAACTCAAAGCACCCTCCGTTGGCGGGGATCAATTTGAGATCTTCAATCTTCTGCTTGAAGGTAGCCAGCACCTTGCTCGTCAGACTGACGGCCTGGGGCTCGTAGTTTCACATCGAGCAGTATTTCAATTCCAGATGCATGATCCACTCCTGGGTTGAACAGTGTGGAGGAAACGACCACCGAGGCCGGTTCTCTCTTTCATGGTAGGGCAGGTTTCCCCGGGAAACAAGGGGCGGCGCGAGCTCCCCTCAGGTGCCGCGTTGATGCCCAAAGAGATCGAGGTGCAGCCGGGGACAGTAGCGGAACCCGTGCTCCTTGCACGCCTCCGCAATCCATCCCGCTCGCTCCTCGATCTCCTGGCGCGTCACACCCTGGGGCATCAACAGGATTCGGGTCAGTTCCAGGGGAGGCAGCAAGCCAAGGATCTGCCGCACTTCCTGGATATCTTCGGGGGTGTCGATCACGAACTTGAATTGATACGCGCAGTGATTCATGAATGCGCGCAGGACAGCAAGGTTCAGACGCATCTCCTCGTGGCGCAGTGCCAGCTTCGCATCACGTTGCCAGGGGGTCGAACTGCGCAGCTTGGGACTGAGGCTCGCCAGATCGCACGCCACCGGTTTGAAAATCGTTCCTGCCGTTTCAATCGTGATATGCATCCCCAGTCGGCGTAAGCCCGCACAGAGTTCCTCGATCTCGGGCGCCAGCATCGGCTCTCCCCCGGTAACCACGACGTGACCGGCGTTGTACCCCTCCACTCGGCGCAGAATGTCTCCCACACTCAAGCTGATCCCTTCCGGCTCCCAGGAGGTGTAGGGCGTATCGCAGAACCAGCAGCGCAGATTGCACCCGGTGGTGCGAACAAAGACTGAGGGTACGCCAACAAGGCTCCCTTCGCCCTGGATCGAATAAAAGATTTCTGCGATCTTCATGGTAAAATTCTTTGGCACTCACGCTCTGACGCGCCGTCGCGGTGCTTCCTGGCGGCATAAACAGGTTGTATTGTAGCAAACCTTCGGCTTCCTCACGAAGTCCTGACGCTGCGCCCCGCTCCCGAGGCACGCAGCGCGGAATCCTCCGCGTCCACGAGGGATCTTGACATTTTAATCCTCTCTCATAGTCCAGATGATACCTCTCCAGGTTCATCTCACTTCGAGTGTTCGCCTTACGCAATGGAGGAGCATCATGACATCACGACAGGTCGGCATCCTCATGGGGTTCGCCCTTGTGGCAGTGTTTCTGTTCGCGCCGGGGGCGATGGCTCAGCGCAAGCCGGTGAAGTTGAACAAGGAATGGGCCGGCTCGGTCGAGGACGAGAAACTGGCCAAGGAAGCACCCGCGGTCATCACCAACGCCAAGGATCTGGAGAAGGTCTGGAAGGCGTGGAAGATTGCCGACAAGATGCCCGAGATCGATTTCACCAAGGAAATCGTGATCGTCAGCACCACGGTCGGGAGCCGTCTTCGCCTGAGCGCTGTCCTGGATGACAAGGGGGATCTGCGCATCCTGGGACTGGCCACGCGCGACCTTCGTCCTGGATTTCGCTACGTGATCGGCACCATCAACAAGGAAGGTATCAAGACAATCGAGGGGAAAGAACTGCCGAAGTAAGGAACAAAGTGCGAGTCCCCCGTCCATTCTCGTAGAGGAGCGGGGGGACTCGCTGATGTTACCGATTCTCCGGAGCACGCAGGATAAGGTGAGTAACCTCTGGCCGACAGTTGTAGCGCAGCGGTTGCTTGCCTGCCAGGCCACGGTTGACATGCAGCGTGGTTTCGCCCTCGTCGTAAACCCCGCCGTCATACCAGCGGCCAAAACTGCTCGGCATTACAATCGGGCCAAAAATGGGCAGGCGAATCTGTCCGCCGTGAACGTGCCCGGAGAGCATCAAATCGATCCGGGCGCGTCGCGCCCAGGGGATATTGTCGGGTGTATGGCTGAGGCAGAGGCGGAATGGTTCGGTGGGGCAACCTGTCAGGTCGGGTTCGATTCGTTTGTTCGGACCTTTGCGCTGCCAGGGTCCTTCGTGACCAATGACCACCAGCGGCTCGCCACGCAGTTCCACTTGCACCCAGGTATTACTCACCACCTGAATGCCCAGGCGGCGCAGGCGCCTGCGCACTCCTTCCGGGCCGTACCAAAGATCGTGGTTGCCGAGGATGCCGAAGGCTGCCAGGCGCCAGCGCAGGCGCCCGAGCAGCGGATGAATCCAGCGCTGGTGCTGCAGGGTATCGACGAGGTCACCAGTGAAAAGGAGCACATCAGGTTCCAGCTCGCGACAGCGTTCCATCACCTGCTCGAAATAGCTGCGATCGGGAGTTCCGCACAGGTGCATGTCGCTCAGCTGCAAAATGGTGAGGCCATCCCAGGCCGCCGGTAAGCGGGGAAGACGCAGCGTTCGCTCCACCAACGCCAGCTGAAAGACCTGATTGCCCGGCAAGTTGGCAATTCGGCGATATTTGCCATCTCCCAACGGCTTGGAACCCAGCCGGTCCGCGACATCGACCACCTTCACCCTCTCCGCAAGAAGCGTCCGGGAGGGACGCCGCAGAATACGCCGCATGGTGTTCCATGGCAGTCCCACGAACCCGGCCCCCCAGCAGACGCCCAGGTAGCCAGGGAGAACCAGTCGCCAGAGAGGATCGTTCTGCGGCGGAAAGAGCTGTTCGGGATGCCACCCCACCAGCAGCCAGAGGAGAACCGGAGACAGGAAAACGCTCAGCCCGTGGCAGAGTTGCATGATATCGGTCACCCGGCGGCGGAGCGGTTTGCCGTACCAGTAATTGTGACTCCACGTCATCAGTGCACCATGACCGACCAGCGCCCCCCCAAAGAGAATGAGAGAAAGACTCAGCGGGAGCGTGTACGAGGTGGCAACGACTTCGTGCGAAAACAACGACATGAAGGTGTCTCAGCGAGTCGGGAGATCTTGAGTTTGCGCGGCTGTGGGTTCCATCTCCGGGGGAGCGTGGGGCTGAACGCCGTGCAGCGCTTCACGCAGTTGATCAATGCGAAACGGCTTGAAGAGGACAAACCGCAACCCATCCTGGCGGGCCTTGACCAGGGAATGATGGACATCGTACCCGTAGCCCGTCATCAGGATCACGCGCGCGTGAGGCTGGGTCTGGCGAAACTGGCAGTAGGCCTGATAGCCGGTCATATCCGGCAGCCGGATGTCGGCCAGGATCGCATCGTACTGAGCCAGACGCGCCATGGCGGCGGCTTCCTCGCCATCCCGAGCCGTTTCCACGATGCATCCCCAGCGACCCAGGATGCCATGAGCCGAGCGCCGCACGCGATCATCGTTATCGACCACGAGAATCCGCACCCCGCGGAGGTCGGGCGGTTCCGTTTCCAATGGCCGATGGTAGGTGGAGCGGGGAGCGAGATCCTCTCCCACCTTCTGAATGCATTCCTTGATCGCGCGGGCCGCCGCCAGGATCTTGCGCAATTTCTCGGTTAAATCGGGATCATGCCCGATATAGCGATCAAGGATGGCGGTGCCATTGACCAGAATCTCATCCACTGGAAGGGCGACTTCGCGGGCGATGGTGTCCACGGCTGCGGCTGTCGTTCCTCGCTTTTCAGCACTCAGCAACTCCAGGAGATGCAAGGCAGCGGCGATCTCGTGACTGAAAATCTCGACAAACTGCACATCGTGCGGAGTGAAGGCATCGGGCTGAACGCTTTCAATGTTCAGGGTCCCGATGACCTCGTTCTGGTACACGAGCGGAACTGTCAGCGCGCTTCGCGCCCCCGGAAGTCCCTCGATGTAGAGCGGATCCTGGGTCGTATCTCGACAAAGATAACTCTTGCCGGTGGCGGCCACATGACCGGTCACGCCGTTGTTCTCGGGAAGGGCCAGGAGCGGACGTCCCGGGGTGAACGCCGTCATCCCCTCGGAGAGCAACGGTTGCAAGAGATTGGTGTTTCGATCAAGGAGACGGATCTCGATGTTGTCGTAGTGCAGGATGTCATGCATGTAACGGCGAATGGACCCCTTGAGCCACTCGATCCGCTGCTGCACATCCATTTCCAGGAGCTGCTCGGGATCGATGGCGGAGAGATCCCGCGCTACCCGGAGCAGTCGCTGCGACTCCAGCAGACTGCGGGCATGATCCCAGAGTTGCTCATCCTGTGGTCGCTCCAGAACCAGATCGAACGCCTCGGCGCGCAGGCGGGCGAGTGCCTCGGGCCAGCTCTCGACGCGCACCACCTCGCCGCCACCACAGCGAGCAATGAGGTCGTCAATGCTGGTGCCCGGGCTTGCCACGACCAGAATGCGACTTGGGTCTGCCATGGTCGTGCCTCCTGGCTTGCAGGGATCCCAGAGACTACCCAACATTATAGAAAGGGGTGGTCCACGTCACAACACGGGCCGAGGAGGCCTCGTTCCAGGGTTCGGAATCTCACGGCGTGGGCAGGGGGGCTGCCTCTTCGGGTTCCTCAAGCCGTCGACCCGTGAGATGAACAAAAACATCTTCCAGGCTGGCATGGCGCGTGGTGAGTCGGGCCAGTTCGGTGTTCGCTTCCTGCAAATGACGCAACAACGCCGGAAGTGCGAGGTGGGGATGGGTCACGGTCAAGAGGTAGCGATCCTCCTCCTGCATGGCATGCACCACGCCGTTCAATCGTTGCAGGTTGGCGAGTTCGACCGTTGCTCCTGGTTCCAGGGCGAATTCCACCAGGTGCTCCCCTTGCAAGGAGGAGATCAACTCCGTCGGAGTTCCAAGGGCGATCACCTTGCCATGATCGATCACGGCGACTCGATCACAGAGCCGCTCGGCCTCGTCCATGTAATGGGTGGTGAGCAGAAGGGTCTTCCCACGCGCGCGAAACCCGCGCAGAATCTCCCAGAGTTGGCGGCGGGCGTGAGGGTCGAGGCCGACCGTGGGTTCATCGAGAAAAAGCAGATCGGGATCGCCAACGATGCCGCAGGCGATCGACAGACGTTGACGCTGCCCTCCAGAGAGTTTCCCCACTTGTGCATTCGCCTTTTCGGTCAGTCCCACCTGTTCCAGAACCTCATCAGGATTTTGACCCGTGGCATAAAAACTGCGAAAAAGGATGAGTGTTTCGCGCACCGTGAGTTTTTCCGCCAGGCGGGTCTCCTGCAAGGAAACCCCAATCCGCTGGCGCAGTTCGTTATCATGCTCCCCCCAGCGTCGACCCAGAACCTCCACGTCTCCGCTCGTGGGTGCCATCAGACCTTCGAGGATCTCAATTGTCGTTGTTTTTCCGGCGCCGTTCGGGCCGAGCAGGCCGAAACACTCGCCTGAATGGACCTCCAGATCGAGGCCGTTGACCGCGCGCACGGGCTCCCCGCGCGCTGGATAATACTTGTGCAGATTGCGACAGAGGATGGCTGGTGTCATGCTAAGCATTGTAGCAACCGGCCCCGCATTGCGGCACTCAGGTAAGGGGCAACCCCGGCGGTCCTTCCTCCTGGACAAGCAGTTCCCAGAGTCGAGCCACCAGCCGGGTCGCTTCCCTGTCACGCGCCGTTTCTCCGGCGGGAACATCCATCCCGGCAACGGCGGCCGCCGCGCGTTCCTGGGCGGTGTTTAACAGCCGCTGAAC
>JAKOSN010000201.1 GCA_029777335.1 Planctomycetota bacterium | reverse complement strand
TACCAATTTGGCAGAACCCTTTCAAGCTGTGCCGTGCACGATGGGTTGGTCTATGTCGCCGATCTGGGAGGAATTGTCTACTGTCTGGATGCCACGACAGGCCAGGAGTGCTGGACGCACGATACCGAGGCTATGATCTGGGGTTCCCCTTTGTACGTTGATGGTAAGGTGTACATTGGCACTGATAACAAGAACCTGTTCATTTTTGCCCACAGCAGGCAGAAGAAGCAGCTGGCCGAAGTGGAACTTTCGGGAAGACTCCAAGGTGTCCCGGTCGCGTGCAATGGCGTTCTCTACCTCGTAACAACCAACTATGCCCGATTATTCGCCATCACCAACCTGAGATAGCCGGTCCCTATCTCCGCGGCCAGCCGAGGTCGTTGAAGGAGGTCTCCGCATCCCCGTGGTCGCCGCGAAGAGGCGTTGGTGATGCAATGGGGAGATCCGTACGATAGCCAAGGAGCGCTCCTGTAGCAGACCGCATCTCCACCCGACGCGCGAGGTTGTCAGCATGAAGAGCATGAGTCGATTGCTTGTCCTGGGTTGGTTCCTGGTTGGTGCGCTCCCAGCACTCGCGCAACCGGCCACGGGGCCAGACGGGAAACCATGGTGGTCGCGCGAGGTCGAGGATTCTCTGAAGCTGGCCGGAAAGAATCGGGACGCAATGGTCCAGGCCTTGACCCAGGTTCCCGAGGGGCAGCGCGAGGGGATGGCGTTTCTGATCGCCAACATGCCCGAGAAGGATCTGCGTTCACTCGATGCCAAGTTTCTGCTGGAAAACGTGCGCCTCGCCTACGGGGCGATGGCTCAGGTGCCGTGGGGAAAAAAGATCCCGAAAGATCTCTTTCTCAACGACATCCTTCCCTATGCCAATGTCACCGAGAAACGCGATAACTGGCGCAAGGAGATGATGGATCTCTGTCTGCCGCTGGTCAAGGAGTGCAAAACGCCCGCCGAGGCCGCCCAACGGCTCAATGCGACCACCTTCGCCAAGTTGAAGGTGCGCTATTCGACCAAACGCAATCGCCCCGATCAAAGTCCGCTGGAATCGATCTCCACTGGGATGGCCAGTTGCACCGGGCTGTCGATCCTCCTGGTCGATGCCTGTCGCAGTGTGGGCATCCCGGCACGCGTGGTCGGCATTCCTCAGTGGGCGAACAAGCCCGGCAATCACACCTGGGTCGAGATCTGGGATCAGGGCTGGCACTTCACGGGCGCCTGCGAGCAAGACCCCAGTGGACTCGACCGGGGCTGGTTTGTCGGCGATGCGGCGCTGGCGAAGAAGGACAGCAAGGAGCACTCGATCTATGCCGCCAGTTTCCGTCGAACCGGGGTGCTCTTTCCGCTCGTGTGGGCGCCGGGGAACCAGGAGGTGTATGCGGAGAACGTGACCGAGCGCTACGCCAAACCGCAACCAGCAAAGGCCACGACAACGCGCGTGATGGTGCGCGTGTGGGACGCTGGGCGGCGCACCCGCCTGGCGGTCCCGGTTAGCGTGGTCGATGGCAGCGCCAGCGACAAGGTCCAGCGGGGCACCTCACGCGGGGAAAGTGCCGATACCAACGATCTGCTCACCTTCGAGCTGGCGCGCAATCATGCGTACACCCTCCGCGTGGGCGAACCGGTGCGCGCGATCAAGGAGTTCCGCACGTCC
>JAKOSN010000200.1 GCA_029777335.1 Planctomycetota bacterium | reverse complement strand
GGAATGGCCATCCTGGTCGGGACCGCGCCATTGCGGCCAGTTGTCCGCCGAGGCGAACGACGTCAGCGTAACCAGGAGACAACTCGCTGCAAGCCAGCGGCTCGCGCAATTTGACAGATTCACTCGGCGGCTCCTTCGGGAAAAAGAATCGGTGGGTGCGCATCGGGGAACCAATCGTCCGGGCCAGTCGCGGATTGTCGCTCACGCGAAGAACCTTGTGGCGCGATCACGGCGAATGCAGGCACCGGCTCATTGTACCGCGGATCGTCTCGCCAGTCCTTCGCGTTTCCCTCTCGCCCAGGCAGAGGTCGTGCGGGCGGTTCCTTCGGTGTGCAGCAGGAGAACACGAGAGAGACGACCTGCTGTTCTGAAACCCGGGTGCCACCCAGGGCCTGGGCAACCATCGTCCCTCGCAGTCTGGCGCCTGTCCTCCTTCTCTATCATCTCCAGGAGCCGCGCTCCATAAAATCCCGTGACTTTGCGAGCACATTCTCCTCGCAGCGAACCTCGGAGAGAGTCCTCGGAGGGATTGTTCAGGGGGACAGGTGGGGGTGTGGGGTCAGCGCATCGGGTGGGGAGTTGGGTCGCGTGTGGAGTGTCTGGAAGGGATGAACCACAGGAAATCCACGCGCGACCCAGAGTCGCGATTCGAAAACTGATTAAGAAGATCGCTTTTATAGTACTATTGTCTCACAGGTTGCTCAGATCGCGGAGCACCTCACTCAGAACCACGGGGTCGATTTGCGCCAGGGGCAGGCCAGGATCGACCTCCACAATCTTGTCGCCCTGGCGGACATAAGTGCATTTGTAGAGGTTCCCCGAATCGCTGTTGTAGGGCTCATTGACTCCGGGCACAAAAAGGATCCGGGCGATTCCCACGGCATCATTGCTGGGATACCCGAGCACGAGGCAATCGTGAAGCAGGACGACGGCGGTCACATCCGCGGCCACGAAGGGCTTGTTAAAGCCGACGATTCCTCCCTGATCGTGCAGGATGCGCCGCCACTCATTCCCTTCCAGGCGCGTGCGGAGCCCCATCCCGGGAACGTTCGCCGAGGGGGGTGACAGACTGCTGCCCTTCACCTCCGTGGGTGTCAGCGTGTAGGTTTCGCGGGTCAGTTGTGGGAAGGGGGACTCGAGCTTGTTACTGGCAAAGACCTGCGTCCAGGTCTTCTTTTCCTCGGCGCTCAGTTGCAGGGGATGGGGCAAGCCCACGCGGGGAATTCCCTCCAGAGTGGCGGGGTGGCCCTCCGCATCGACGAGCGATCCCTCGCCAGTCAGGCGGAAGAAACACACAGGCTTCCCAGCGGAGTTGTAGCCCGCCCAGAGGAGTCGTTGTGCCAGGCGTGCGACCAGCGGGTGTCGGACCAGGAATGTCATGAAATCCTCAGGGGACCAGCGCCGCCCGACGACCATGGCCTGCTCCAGGCGTTCTCCCTGGATCTTCTTGATCTCGCGCAGTTGCTTCTTCAGCAATTTCCACTCCGCCTGCGCGGCGCTCACCCGGGCGGAATCATCACCGGCGGCCGCGGCAGGGAGATCCTTGAGCGCTCGGCCAGACTCGTTGCGCACCTGACAATCCAGTTCGCCGGAGACTACCACGGTAAACTTGCGCGGACCGTAGTCGAAGGTGGGCCCTTCCCCGTTCTGGGTGAATCCCAGGTCGGGAACGATTCGATCCCCGAGTTGTTCGCGACTCAACCCGCGCCCGGCGGCAATGGCGTCCATCATCGCGACGGCCCGCGCCTGGAGCGCCTTGAATTTGAGTTTTTGAGCCAGGCCATTGAGTGCCTGCAAGGCGGCATCGGTCCCGATGGTGCGCAAAACGTCCAGTCCCACGACCGCACGCTGATGCTGACTTTCCCCGGGCCAGACCCGAATCAACGGGGTCAGTTGTGCCACTGCCATGTCACCACCCAGATGCCCCAGAGCCAGGAGCGCCCATCGATCCTTGCTGGGAGCCGTCGCATCGAGCCAGCGTTCAAAGAGCGCCCACACAAAGTTTGCCAACGTCGCCCGATCCCCTTTCTCCGCCAGGAGACGCACCAGGGGAGTGGGAGCTTCCAGGGTGCTCGCCATCAGGGCGCGAACAATCGTCTCGACCGCCGCCCCGGGCAGAACCTTTCCCTCGACCTGCACGCTCGGCAATGTGGCGGGCAACACCCATTCGGGGATCTGCTTGCGGCTGGCTGCTTCCTTCAGAGCTTCCGCCAGCCACTCCGGCAGCGGCTCGGAATCGCGAATCGGCGCCTGCGACCACACCGGAGCATTCGTGGCGCTCGCACTGAGGAGCGCCACGACCGCGGGAGAGGCCGATTGCAACTGCTGGTCGAGGAACTCTCCCAGCCCGCGCAGACGCGCATCGCGCAGAAACTGCAGGGCCGCCTCGGCAAGCTTGCCTTTCTGCGTAACCAGCGGGAGCAATCCCACAATGGCGTTGCCTGGCTGAGCGTCCAGTGCGGATTGAGCTTTCCTGGCAATCGCTTGCGTTTTGCTGTTCAGCTTGATGTCCAGCAAATAGGGGGTGGCTTCCGGCGCGCGCACGGCGGCGAGCGTCTCGGTGAACTTCTCGGCATAGTATCCCTTCCCCTCGCGGATGACCGCATCACGGATCAGATCCAGTCCGCGATATTCAGTCCACGCCAACCAGGCGATCCCGTGTTCCGGACAGAGCAAAGGCAGCCGTAACCGGCGAACCTCTCGTTCGACATCCTCCGGGGTGGCCAGAGAGAAGAGGATCGGATGGGCGCCAAGGGCGCGCTCAGAGCTCTCGAAGAAACCATCGGGGAGCGCTTGCACACACTGCAACAGCGATTCATTCAGGTTGAGGCTCATGGCGCAATAGGCCATTAACTGCGAAGCCGGCCAGTCCGTTCTGGGAAGATTCTCCTGCACCCAGGCACAGGCGAGTTCGCGTTCGGTGGCAGACAGGTTTGGCAGGTAGCGATTGCGCAGCCAGCGATACAGACTCAGCAAGTGAATCCAGCCCGCCGTGACATAGCCATGCGCGTGGACCAGCTGGAGCATCTCTCCGGGCGACAACCACGAGGCCTGCAGGGACAGGACCGGGACCGTGAAGAGACCTTCTTCGACCTTGCGGAAGCCCGCGATCATCTCGTCGAGAGAGGGCTTTTCGCTCAGATCCATCTCGCTCAGTCGATCAATGAAGGCTGCCCGGTCGCCCTTTCCGGCGCGCGGCATGTGCGCGTAAACCTGAAACCAGAAGCGCGCCTCCTCTGGAGTTGCCGCTTCGGGGACGATGAGGTTGAACCAGTAGAAGAAGTGCGGATCGCTTTCCTCGTTAACCTTGCGCAGGTGTTTGAGAAGTCGGTTACGTTGGAAAGGTTGCGCCGGCGGCCAGGGTCCGGACTGTGTTTGACCGTATATCTCCAGCGGTTGATCCCACACGGGACCTCGCTTTCCTGCAAGATCCATGGTGATCGACCGCGTGATCTGTGGAGTTGTTGCGCGCCGTGGCATGAAAGGTACCTGAATGGTTGAGCCTGCAAAAACACCCTGTAACCAGAAGTATTGTGCCCTCTCTCTGTCGCGCATTCCAGCCCGGTAGGACGGACCCGCAACCGGGGGAGGCCAACAACCATTTTGCAAAGGAGAGAGCCAGGTTGTACAACGGCATCAGGACTTCGCTTCCCACCGATTCCGCAAGCACCAGGCAGGACAGGCCCTGTCGCACCGCCCACTCACCCCGGAGATGCTGCAAGAGATCCGCGCCCACGCCGCCGGCTGGGGCAAAGTCGTCGCCCAGCGCGCCTTCGGCCCCGACGGCGCGGACGACCGGCTGGAGCACTCCCTGGGCGCGGTCGGGTTCGCCCTCTCGACGGCGCCTGCCGGCACCGGACCGAGACACCGCACCCGCCGAGGACGGCTACCTCACAAATCCGTTGATGGCCTCCAACAGCGTCACTTTTTCGGCGGATCCTTGGCCTGAGACTGGTAGACGGGGTTGAGGCCAATTTCCCAGGAATGCCGTGTCAGATCGTGCCCGATCGATTTGAAGTGGGCGAAGACCTTCTCTTCCAGCGTGCGCGCTCGCTTTGGTTCGGCCTGGGCCAGATTCCTCGTCTCGTGCGGATCGGTGTTCAGATCGTAGAGTTCACGAGTTTTACTCTCCAGAGTGTAGATGAATTTCCAGCGGTCCGGGGTGATGATCGAGCGCTTGAAGGTGTAGTCGCGATAATTGGTTTCGGAGTAAACGTCGCGCTGGACCGGAGTGCCCTGGATGGCAGGCACCAGGCTGGTGCCACGCATCTGTTGCTTCGCTTTCTCCGGAAGGCGCACCTGGAGCAGATCGAGGATGGTGGGCATGAGGTCGATGCTGCTCACCTGGTCCGGGATCACCCGGGCGTTCTTCTGCCCCGGCAGCTTGATGAACAACGGCACGTGGAGCAGCTCGTCGTACAGGGTAAAACCGTGATCGAAGCGGCGATGCTCGTAGACCTCGGTGCCGTGGTCGGCGGTCACGATCAACAGCGTTTTGTCGGCGACGCCGAGTTTGTTGAACGCTTCCAGAAAGTGTTTGAAGCGTTCATCGGCGCGATTGATCTTCTCGTCGTAGACCGCCCTCCAAAACCGCACATCGGCGTCGCGCAGGGTGAGGCGGCCACGTTCCAGCCCTTCCTCGCGCAGTAGCTCCTGTTCCTGCTCGGAGCCGGTGTATTTCCTGTCGTAGTCCTTGTCGACGTAACGATAATCATACCCCGCGGCGGGCGTGTGCTGGCCGTGCACATCGTAGCCGTGCAGGAAGAGGAAGAATTTGCGGTCCCTGTTCGCCTTCAGCCACGCGAGCGCTTTGGGGATGCTCCGATCAAATCCGCCAAATTTGCCTTTCTCGTAAAAGTAAACATCAAACCCCTGCTCGTAGCCAAAACCCCCGCTCACGCCAGCGTTGCCGGTGAATCCGCCGGTGGCGTAGCCGTTCTCCTTGAGAATCTCGGCGAGAGTCAGCAGATTGGGCGCGAGGTCCTTGAGATTGGCCAGTTTCTTCTCGCGCGAGGTGTAGACCGCAAACTTGTTGGTCATCCGGTGCTCGGAGGGATAAACGCCGGTAAACCAGGTCATCGAGGCCGGGACGGTCCACGAGGAAACTGAGAGGGTGCGCGTAAAGTTGCAACTCTGGCTGGCGAGCGCGTCGAGGGTGGGAGTCACCTTGCGGGGATTTCCCAGACACCCCACATGAGCTGCCTGCAGGGCATCGAAACTCACCAGGATAACGTTGTGATCCTTGTACGTGGCAGGGAGAGAGAGGGCGGCGGATTCGGTCGGCGAGGCTGGCGAGGCAGTACCCTGTTCCCCAGCGCCGGCGCATCCGGCCAGGGTGGCGCACAGCACCGCGAACAGCAGGCCCCGCTGAAGTGGCGCTGACATTGGATTCATTCTCCTGGCTCGATTCTCCCGTTCCCCCTGTTTGGTCAGGGAGTCCGCGCCACCCGAAAGCCCGTGTAATAGTTGCTCTCGTCGGGCGTGAGAGCAACACGACTGGCCGAGCGGCAACTTCCCTCGCTCACCAGCCAGGAACCGCCGCGAATGACTCTCTGCTTGCCAGTCGCCGGCCCCTGCGGATCCTTCGCGGGCGAAGTGGCGTAATAGTCCCGGTCGTACCAGTCCCAGCACCATTCGGCAGCATTGCCGTGCATCTCGTGGAGTCCCCAGGGATTGGCGGGGTAACTGCCGACGGTCGTGGTGCGCCCCAGGGTGCGCCAGCTGGGCGAAGAGCCGTACGCGATCGGTGGCCCCGGACGAAGATTCGCCTGGTTCCCGGAGTTGGCCTGCCCAAACGAATAGCGCGACCCGGTCCCCGCGCGACAGGCATATTCCCATTCCGCCTCGGTGGGCAAGCGATACCCGTTGCCGCCAGCGATCGTGACCGTGGCATTCTTGATCGTCTCGCCGACCTGTTTCACCTCGGTCATCTTGTAGTAGGGGGGATAGCCATCGAGCTTGCTAAGCCGGTTACAGAACTCGATGGCATCGTACCAGGTCACATTTTCAACGGGGAAATTTCCGGTGTCCTTTCCCACGCCCTTGTCCTTGCCCTTCCCCGTTGGCGTAAACCAGCTCGGATTGCATTTCATCACCTGCTCGTATTCGCGCTGGGTCACTTCATAGGCGCCCACGACAAAGGGGCGCGTGAGCTGGACTCGATGCTGGGTTTCCTCGGCCTGGCGGCTCGATTCGTTGCGTGGCGAACCCATCAGGAACTCCCCGGCTTCGAGCACAGCCAGTTTCATCCCGGTGGTCTTGCTTTTGCGCAGGGTCAGGAGGATGGCGCGGATCAGCTGCTCTGACCGACGGAGCACCTCGGGATCCGTGCTCGCATCCCTGGCGGTGCGAAGCGCGGGCAAGGCGCTTTCACCGATCGCTTCCAGCGCTTTGCTGGCGGCCTCGCGCTGGGCGAACCGGGGCGCGCCCAGTTGCTTGACCAGGGCCGCGATGCGCTCCGTTGAGGCATCGGTGCCCTGGCCGAAGGTCCTCGCGCCTGTGCTCATCGCCAGAACGAGGAGCGCAGCCCACGATCCTCGAATCAGGAGCGAACCCATGAGATCCTCCACAACAAGGGTGAGGGTGGCCTGGGCGTTGGAGTCGCGGTCGCCCTGCCTTCCTCGCGGAATCGTGAGCCTGGCGGAGCCTCGCCGTTACTTCTGCCGTTGCAGCCGGTAGATCCCTTGCCCGGTCGGCGAATAGGTGAGCAGATAGACCTCCCCTTGCTCGTCCTCACCAAAGGAGAGAATGGGGAGCGAGCGATCCCTGATGGGACGATTGGCGACCACTCGTTTCTTCCCGTCATCATACCTGAGCGCCCAGATCTTCGCCGTCACATAATCCGCGTACAGGTAGTGGCCGTCGAGTTCGGGGAACTGCTTGCCACGATACACATGCCCCCCGGTGATCGATTTGCCGATGTCGTGATGATACTCCCAGATGGGGTCGAGCAGATCCGGACGAGGGCCAACGCCCTGGGCCCCAAACGGATGGAGCGCCTCACGCAGATTCCAGCCGTAGTTGCCGCCCTTGCGAATCAGGTTGATCTCCTCCCACAGATTCTGCCCCACATCGGCCGCCCACAGCTGGCCGGTTTTGCGATCAAAGGACATCCGCCAGACATTGCGCAGCCCATAGCACCAGATCTCCGGAGCGGCCTCCTTGCGCTCGACAAAGGGGTTGTCTGCCGGGATGGCGTAGTTCTTCCCCTTGTCCTTGCGATCGACATCGAGGCGCAGAATCTTGCCCAGGATGGAGCTGAGTTTCTGGCCATTCCCGTAGGGATCGTTGGCCAGTCCGCCGTCGCCCAGCGCCACGTAAAGATACCCCTCGGGTCCGAAACAGAGCGTTCCGCCATCGTGATTCCAGAACGGCCGTTTGATGCGCAGCAGTTCTTCCTCGGAGTCCGGATCGGCAACGGCGGGGTTGTCCTTGCGCACCCGGTAACGACAGACCACATTTTCCAGACGCGCCTTCTTGTCGGTGTAAAAGACAAAGAACTCGCCATTGGTCTTGAACCTGGGATGGAAGGCGAGCCCCAGGAAGCCTTCCTCGTTCTCCTTGTCACTGTAGCGCACCTTGCTGCTGATGTCGAGGAAGACCTGGGTGTCCTTCGCTTTTTGATCGTTGGCGAAGTGGTAAATTACCCCGTGCTGGGTGGCGACGAACACACGATTACTGCCATCGCCGGCATGCGTGAGAACCAGCGGACGCAGCGGGTTGGGCAACCCGGAGGCGGTTTCCGCTTTCCATCCCGTCCATTTGAGATCGGGAAAGGAGACTGAAGTTTCCAGTGCCAGAGGGGTGACATCGACTTCGTACCCTGGCGGTTGAGCCGGGATGGCCGTGAGGGTGCCTGCTTTCATGTCGGGAACGAGAAGCCTCTGGTTGGTGGGGTCCAGACAGATGTCGGCGGCTGATTGAAAGCCCTCGGCAAGCAGCACCGGCTTGTCGCCGGGGCGACCGATGGCGTACACCTTGCCCTGTTGCCAGTCGCTCAGGTAGAGGCGCCCATGCCGATCAAAGGCGAGTCCATCCCCCACTCCAAATCCCTCGGCAATCTTGCTCACCTTGCCATCGACCAGACCCAGGCGATGGAGTTCGCCGGTCCCGGCATCGAGCAGCAACAGATGCGTGGCGCTATCGAGGAGCAGTCCATTGGGGGATTTGATATTCGGGTGCTTTTCGCCATCGAGCACCACCGACACCTTGCGGTTGGGGGTGATGCGATAGACCATGCCGCCCTTGCCCTTGAGATCGCCGCTGTCGCTGACATAGATGATCCCGCTTTCGGGATCGACCTGGACATCGTTGAGGAAGAGCGGTTTTCGGGGGAAGGCAGTGCGGGCCGCGTAGACCTCGACCTTGCCCTTGCGATCGATGCGCAACACGCGGTCCTTGTCGGCGGTGTACAGCCACTGCTGATAGACCGCCAGTCCCTTCGGATCGTTAAGGCCCGAAGCGAAAGGAAGGGCCTTCCCCTTCTCAATGACAACAACGGCGCCATCGCCATCCCTGTCAAATTCGCCGATGACCGTGACGTAGATTCGTCCATCGGGGCCAACGGCGACTGATTCGGGATTTTTCATGCCGGTGACAAGAGGCGGGGGCAACTTGTCGGCGGCACGAAGCGAAGAGAAACTGATCACCAGGGCAGCAGCGAGGCAGAGCAAACGCGTCACGGGACTCTTCCTCCGGGGGAGATGGTCGGACCGAATCGTTGACGGCGGTTCCTGTCGAACGCAACGGGCGGTACGCAGACCATGATAAAGACTGGGAGGGAGAGTGTCCCGCGAACCGGGAAGTCCCCAGGCGCAAAGACAAACGGACCGCCACTCCCGGAAAGGAGCGACGGTCCGCTGGTGCATAAGGATGGCTTGAGCGGTTTAGACCAGACCCGGCAGTGGCTTGCCCTCGGCGATGGAGAGCGGTCGGCCGATGCTATCGCGGATCTGGGTGCCGGGATCGATCCCCAGACCCTTGTAGATGGTGGCGTACAGATCGCCGATGCTGCAGGGCTTGTCCTTGACATCCATGCCATCGGAACCAGTGGCGCCGTACACCTGCCCGCCCTTGATGGCGCCGCCGCCAAGTACCACCGACCAGCAGCGTCCCCAGTGATCGCGTCCCCCGTTCTGATTGATGCGCGGAGTGCGGCCAAATTCTCCCATCCACACCACAACGGTGTTCTTCCACAGCCCGCGTTCGTTCAGTTCGCGCACCAGGCTGCCCATCCCCTGATCGAGACGCGGACCATTGCCGGTGCGAATGGTATTGAAGATGTTGCCGTGGTTGTCCCACCCGCCCAGGTCGATCTCGACTGCGGTGACGCCCTTCTCGATCAACTTGCGGGCCAGGAGGCAGCCCATGCCGAAGCCATTGCGTTCCCCGCCGTAGGCATCCTTCACCTTCTGCGGTTCACTGCGCACCTCGAAGACGGTACGCAGCGGGGAAACGGTGAGGTCGAAGGCTTTCTTGTAGATCGTCTGGTGAGCCTGGGCGGCCGAGCCGTTGGCTTCACGCTGCTCGGGCTTCTGCAGGTGCGGATAGAGGTCCTTGGAGAACTCGTCCTCAACGTTGTAGAAGAGACGCTGCCGGCGACGCAGCCGTTCCATCTGCTCGTCTTCGCTCCCCCCCAGCTCGCGCGGGGCGCGAATGTTGGCCGGCGGCTGCCCTGCGTTCTGGACCGTGAAGGGGGCGTACATCATGCCAAGGAAGCCGGGCCCGATGCGCTGGGCCGTTCCACCGATGCCGATGAATCCCGGCAGAGGCAGATCCTTGGGAGTGAGCTGCGACGAGGCGATGGCGCCCATGGCCGGGTAGGAAACGACCGGGTTGGGTTGCCGGCCGGTGTTCATCAGGGTGGTTCCGCGTTCATGGCTCCCTTCGTTGGTGACCAGGGAGCGCACCACCACCAACTTGTCCATCACCTTGGCGGTGTTGGGGAGCACCTCGCTGATCTCCACGCCGCTGGCCGCGGTCTTGATCGGCTTGAATTCGCCACCCGTTGGGGCACCGGGCTTGAGGTCCCACAGATCCATGTGGCTGGGGCCGCCGCCCATCCAGAAGATGACCAGGCTCTTGTTTTCCTTCTTCAGCTTGGCTTCGGCGGCGCGCAGGTTCTGGATGAACTGCATTCCCGGCAGTGCCATCGCCGAGAACCCCGCCACATGCTTGAGGAAGTGCCGACGGTCCATGGTTCCGATGTCCCCCATTGGCTAGTGAGCGTGTCGAGCTTTTCTTAGTGTCTCGTGAAAGCGGTTGGCTGTCAAGAATCCAGTTGCCCCTCGGTGAGGAAGGTCGTTGAATCTCTGACGAGGGTGCCCGCGCAAAAGTTCCCCAAGTTGCGAAAATTTGTCCGTGGACTCCCTGATCTCCCTCTTGCACCAGGAGCCAACCTCGTGACCGATCTGCGCGCCACCTATGCTCCCTTCACCGAACAACTCTCGAGTGCTGTTCTCGCCGACGTGCTGGACGCTCTGGGGCATCGCCACAATGCCTTGCCTCCCGAGGTACGTCCTCTGCACCCGAGCTGGAAAATCCTTGGGCGTGCCGTCACCCTGGAGGCAGTCCCTGTCGAGGCGGAACCTGGGCAGCCCTACGCCGTGGAGATGGAATGCATCGATTCGCTCCGTCCTGGCGATGTGCTTGTGGCCACGGGCAGCGGGGAGAAACGGAGCGCGCTCTGGGGGGAGTTGCTTTCCACCGCCGCCCATGCGCGTGGCGCCGTGGGCGCGATCATGGATGCGCTCACACGCGATGCTCAGCGCATTCTGGCGATGAATTTCCCGGTCTTCGCCGCCGGCTTTTCTCCGCTCGATTCTAAGGGCCGGCTCGATGCCGTGCGTTACAACACCCCGATCCGCATCGGCGCCTGCAGCATCCACCCGGGCGATCTCGTCTTTGCCGATCTTGATGGCGTCGTGGTGATTCCCCAAACGCTGGCCGAGGCGGCCCTGACCCGAGCGACCGCCAAGGTGACCGGCGAAAACCGTGTGCGGGACGAACTCGCCCGGGGCCGCAGCGTCCGCGAGGTGTTCGCCGAGTATGGCATCCTGTGAGGCAACGGTTTCTCGGCAAAAACCTCTTGAAGACTCCCTGGAGCGTGCTACCATCGCCCCAGAGGAGAAGTCTCATTTGGACCACAATAGCCCCATTTTTCCCGCCGAGGAATCGATGTCCGACGAGCAGCAACAATTCTGGAATCTGGACCTGAGCAAACTGACGTGCAGTGGTTGTCTGCTGATGGTGCTCACCGTTGGCGTGGTGCTCGGGGTGGCCGCCGGGTTGATGGGCTTGCTCAAGATGATGGGGATGCCGGCGCAAAACCCGGATGGCGGCAGTAACAAGGTAGTGGGAGTGATCGCCCTTCTGCCGGCCGTGGCCCTGGGTGGCGGCGTCTTCGCCCTGGGCCGCAAATTGCTCAAGAAGATCGGCATGCCCATCATGCGCGACGAATCCAGAAAGTAAGAAGCAGCAACCCGTTTCCGCAAGAGTTCTCTGGGGTATCGTCTCCTTGTGCGGAGTGACAAGTTGGGCACCTGCGCGAAACATGCTTGTGATAGTGGGCGCTCACCGCATGGTCCCGCGAGCCCTTTTCTCGGGCTGCTTCAGGTGTCTATCCAAGAACTGCACCACATGCATCTCGGCCGTTCGCCGAGCGGCCGCATTAAAAGTATGTTTCGCCTTTTCGATCACCACGAGGTGCACCTCGACCTGTACCGCGCGCAGTTTCTCGGCCAGTAGGCGCGACTGTTCCAGGGGTACAGTGGGGTCTGCCTCGCCGTGAAGTAACAAGGTCGGGGCTGCGTTCTTGCTCACATGCGTCAAGGGGCTGGCATCGCGATACCGGCTCGGTACTTGACTTGGCGAACCCGCAAGGAATTGCTGGACGAGCATGGTGCCTTGCATGCGTTCGAGGACCGAAGTCTTCTGCTGGGCAAAGGCGTGCAGGGCAGTCAGATCGCTGATCCCCGAACTACTCGCGACCGCTTGCACTGCACTGGACTCGTTTTCATGCCCACCCAGTCCCTCCCACTCCTTCCGGTTCTGTGCAGTTCCCAGCAAATTGGCCAGATGAGCACCAGACGAAAACCCGTACACACCAATGTGCTGCCCATCGATGCAATACTTCGCCGCGTTGGCGCGGAGCCAGCGAATGGCGCACCGGGCATCCTGGAGAGCGGCGGGGAACGGAGCTTCTTGACTGAAGCGATAACTGGCAGTCACCGCGACGTAACCACGCTCTGCCAGCATAAAGATCTCGGCAAGGCGATCCTTGCGGTTTCCTACTGCCCAGCCCCCGCCATGGAGCACGAGCACCGCCGGGAACGGCCCGCCCTTTTTCGGAGCCGCGAGATCGAGGCACAGCGATCGTTTGCTGGTGATTTTACAATATTCAAGATCTGGAAAATAGTTTATGGACCGCGGAATCAGCGATTCTGCTGTCCGTGATTGGTGCGGAACCAGCGACTCGCCACCATGAACGGATGGAGCGAAAACGAGACTGCCGAGGCTTAGAAAACTCATCGTGCGAAGCATGGGCTACCTCTCCTGGTGCAACAGCCGGACCATCTCCCTGGTGACGACAATCACCGCGCAGCATTACAACCGCTGGAATGCAGTTGGGACGGCGGAAGAGTCTCTCTGAGGGATTCGTGAACGATCGACCGACAAGGGATCGCTGGGGAGGGATCAGGAACGATCCGATCTTTTTTCCCTGGAAAACAAGACGGAAAGGATGGAGAGGATTCTCGCGGAAAAAGAAAACCTGCAGTCCTGGTGGTTGCCAGAGTTTGAAGAGGAGGAAACCAGAGATTCCCACTCAGGTCTTATTCAGATCGATGTTATGCTCCTGGGTGCCACCCTCGACGTTGTATTCGAGGCCAGATGATTCGGGTTTATGGTAATGCGCAGGGATCTCCACAGACTTCGTTGCTTTGTTCGCTGGCCTTACGCCTCCGGGGGGGAGCGTCGCTGGGTTCCTGAGACCCTCGCTGACGGACGAATCGGTAATGATGGCGATCCTGGCTCGTCCCACGGGCACTTTGCTGATCCGATAAGTTCCGTCAGTTGCAATGGGCCCTCCGCGCTGGGTGCCATCAACGGCGACGAAAAGCACCTCCCCCGAGGTAAGCACCTGGCCCCCATAATACACTTTTCCTGTAATGGTCCCCGTTTTGGTACAACCTGCATGGCAACCGGTTAACCAAAGCAGAAGAAATACCGCTGTCGTCACCTGTCGTCGATCTCGAGTCGTAGAATACATGCCGTCGATCTCCAGAGAAGTTTACCAGTCGTTACCAAGCATCGTACCGCCACGAGGGGTACAGGCGGCCCACCACGTTTCGCCACTGACTCCGTCTGACACGGAGCGCACACTACCGTCGGCCAGAACGACGAGCATCGCCGAATGCGCGGTGGAAGCACGAAAGGGATCGCAGTCGCTGTTGTGGGGGGTGGGACGAATGAGAAACCGTGACGCGGGACCGATGCTATAGAACGTCCATGACACCTCAAAGGCGGCGTGCAGGGGTTGAACGCCATGCCCAAGTTCGGAATAGGCCCAGAAACTCCCGCCTTCCGGCACGGCGTAATTGGTACAGCGGGCATACTTCTCGGCAAAGGTAATGGTGTTCGAGGTGCCATCAGAGAACGACCCGGGGAAGCGGGCTTTGCCGTTGCCATCGGTGAAAACTCCGCGCCCATCCACCTGAGCAAAAACCTGAGCGTTGCCCGCATAACACCCGGCGCCCCATTCCTGATTGGCCAGATCCTTGACCGGATCCTTCCCATTGTGGCTTGGATCGGAAGGACAGCAAAAAACTTCCAAGGAGTATCTGGAAACTCCGTTGTGGGTTGGATAGTAGAAACCACCAATCTCCGCCTGGTTGTACAGGTTCCCCTGATCAAGGTACGGCAATAGGTGGAACAGACCGATTCCGTAGGCGGAGTTTCCGGGATAGTAACCGATCCCAGGTGGGAGGAGCCCTTCGTTACTGTCTGCGGCGAGTTGCAGCGCCAAGCCGATCTGTTTGAGATGATTGCTGCACTGCATGCGAGCTGCTGCCTCACGCACCTTCTGAACCGCCGGGAGTAACAACGCGAGCAGGATAACGAGGATGGCAATCACCACCAGCAACTCGATCAAGGTGAAGCCCCTGAGTGGCGAACGAGATGGCATCGAGAACCCCTCCTCTCCTGGTCGTCTTCGAACAATTGCTCAGGGTAATTCGCCGCCAGTCCACAGCAAAACGGTGCCGTCGAGCCCACACGCGCCAAGCCAGCCCCTGGGACCGAAGGCGACCGAGGTGAGGGCACTGCGACTCCCTTCGGTGAGAGTGAGGAGTTCGCGTCCAGAGCGGAGATCCCAAAGCGTGACCCGCCCATTCCCGCCACAGGTGGCAAGTCGCTGGCTATCCGCGCTGAAGGTCAGGCCAAAAAGAACCGAATGGCCGACAGACAGGGTCTGCTCAATGGTCCCAGTATTTGCGTTCCAGATCGTGAGAATCCGGCCCGTGCCGGCCGCCGCGAGCCTTTTGCCATCCGGGCTGTAGGTGAGGCACGTCGTGCTCAAGGGCGGCGCTTTACACCGGGAAAGGCGCCGTGGGGCACCGGCAACGGCCCAGATCTCGACCTGGCCGTCGCGCAAACTGCAGGCCACTTCTGCTTTTCCTGGTCGCCAGGCCAGCGCTTGCACCTCACCCGCGGTGGTCAGCACCTTGCCTCCCCCGCCAGAAGGCCAGTCCCACACTCGGATGCGATTGTCCCCAGTGGTGGTGGCCAAATGGGCTCCCTCCACGCTAAGCGCCAGGCTCCGGGTCTGTTGCGCCGGGACAAAGCCTGGGAGAGACGCCCCCGTCTGCACATCCCACACCTGGAGAAACGCCCCTTGCCCACCGCAGAGGAGGCGACCCGCTCGGTCAAAAACCACAGGACACCAGTCGGGAATGGGGTCTTGCGCGTGCAGGGTGTGCAGGCAGGCTCCCGTCTGCACATCCCACACCTGGATCTGACGGTCGCCGGTTCGGGTCGCCAGCAGGGTGCCATCCGGATGAAACGTCAGCGCCCAGCATGGTTTGTCCGCCTTGAAAAGTGGCTGCGGCAGCCTTGGTGGAGTCGGTTGCAACGTCTGAACCAGGATGTCGGCGCCCCTGCCCAGTGCCAACGACCGGCCCTCGGGGCTGAAACGCAATGCCAGAGTGTAGCGGGGATCCTCGCGCGTCAGGAGGATGCGACCTCTTGCGCGATCCCACACCCGGACAAGCCCATCGCGATAGGTGGTTGCCATCAGCTTGGCATCCAGGCTGAAGGTAATGCAGGACGGGCGTAGTTCACTGGCTCCATAAAAGTGCTGGAGAAGCTCTCCCGTGGCAACATCGACAACGGTGAGAGGTGCGGTCCCAATCGCCAGGTGCTTGCTCTCGGGGGTGAAGGCCAGGCTAAAAGCATCGCTTCGCTCCAGGTTGGTGCGTGGCGGCATCGCCGGGAGCGGAATGGCCTTTCCCTCGGGGAGTTTCCAGAGGCGCTGTAAACCGTTGTAGCCACAGATGGCGAGATACTGGCCATCGGCGCTGAGAGCCAGCGCGTTCACACTCCCGAGAACGTGCTCCTGGAAGATTGGAATGGCGTTCTGCCGGGTAACGGTCCAGGCGGTGATTTTCCCAGCGCGTGTCACCGCAGCCACGAGCGGTTTCTCAACGCTTCCTGCAGCCAGAATGCCTCCCCCCTTCAGCGACTGGAGGCAGTCCTCGCTCGCTCCCTCGCCGAGATCCCAGATGTTCACGATCTCGTCTTCGCCTGCCGAAACGGCGTACCGTCCGTGATCCAGAACCCGGACACTGTTGGCTCCCCCCCGATGCTCCCCGAACTTGATTGAACGGGGCGGGCGCAGAGACCAGTGCAGCACACTCCCATCGCCACAAGCACTGAGAAGGGTTTGTCCCGCGGGAGTGAAGGCGATGTCTTTCACCAGTCCCGCCTGACCTTCGAGATAAATCTGATCGCGACGGAGTTGACCACGCAGATAATGCCATTCCCATCCCCGGAGAGGGAGCGCGCACTCATTCAGTTCGTGTTCGGCCTTGTCGTACTCCTCGGCGCGAAAGGCCTCCTGAGCCAACTGGATGTGATTGACGTACAGCTGGTAGGCCTGTAGTTGCAGATTGTCTACGGTGGTCTTCCACGCCCACGCACAGCTGATCATCCCCACGGTGGCGGTCAAGGTAATAAGGAAGAGCAACCCCGCGACCCCTGGGCGCCGTTTGGCCCACTTGGTTAAACGCTCCAGAGGCCCCACAGGCCGCGTTCTCTCCAGTGGATTCCCTGCCAGCCAGTTCTCCAACTCTTCAGCCACCACGAGCGGGGTTGCGTATCGTTTCGCCGGATCCTTTTCCAGACATTTCAGACAGATCAACTGTAAATCAGGATCTACTCGCTTGTTGAGCTTGCAAGGCTTGGTGGGTTGCGCTTCGATCACCAGCAACAAGGTGTCCAACTGCGTGGGCCCTTGAAAAGGCGGTTGTCCAGTGAGCATCTCGTAGAGAAGCGCTCCCAACCCGTAGACATCTACCGCAATGGTGAGATCTTTGACCCCGCGTGCCTGTTCCGGCGCCATGTACGGTGGGGTGCCAGCGATCGCTCCGCCCATTCCTTCCGTCCCATCGGTGAGGACAGCCCGTGCGAGCCCAAAGTCGGTCAAGATGGGTTCAATGTCGTTCAATGAAGGCTGCAGAATCGGAGTCGTTCCTGAAGATTGGGCGGGGTGCTCGACGGCGCGAATCCCTTCGACCGGAGTCGGTGTTTCGCCAGATACGCTCGTGGCCGAGGAGGGGGCGGTTCTGGAGGAACTCTGTTCTCCTTTGCGGCAGAGCAGGATGTTCCCAGGCTTCAGATCCCGATGAATGATGCCTCGTTGATGGGCATGATGCACGGCGCGCGCCACCTGCGCCAGCAAGATTGCGGTCGCGCGGGGATTGAGGCGAAACTGATCGAGCGCGCGGGTGAGGCTCCCGCCCTCGATGTATTTCATGGTGAAGTATGGCATCCCCTGGAATTCATCGATGTGGTAAATGGGGATGATGTTGGGGTGATCGAGAATGGCAACGTTGCGTGCTTCGCGTTTAAAGCGTTCAATGGCGTCCCCATCGCTGAGATCGGGATCGCGAATCATTTTGAGGGCCACGGTATGGCCCAGGCGCAGATGCCGGGCCTTGTACACGACGCCCATCCCACCGACAGAGAGCACCTCCAGGTCGGCAAAATCGCCGATGGTGCGGCCCGGGCGCAGTTCGCGCATCGGGGCGAGCACCGGGTGAAGATAGTTCGCGTCGGCGAAGAACTGTTTCAGCGGCCCTTCAAGATCTGGATGTTGCGCGATGATCTCGCGGGGATCCGGATTACGTCCCTCGTCGATCGCCCTCAGATAATCGAGGAGGATCTCCTCTACCTGTCCCTCGACGGAGGGATTCTCCGTTGTGATTCTCAACATTGGCAGCGGTCTCCAGCGTTGGCAGCGGAGCGATTGCTGGACACATTCCCTTTCGCTGCAGCACCCCGGCGCCAGCCGTGCCTCGGTCCCATGGCGGGATGGTCAACGAACGAGTCCACTTAATCAGGACGAAATCCCCAAAGGAAGTACCCGTGGAAAGTCGTTTTTTTCAGACAGAGATTCCCCAGTCGGGGCCCAGGAGGGTTCGGACCTGCTGACGTGCGCGCCAGAGAAGGCCAGCCACCGCTTTTTCCGTCTTCTCCAGACGGGTTGCGATCTCGGCGATTGGACAATCCATCAGATCCCGCTGCACAAAGACTTCACGCTGATCGGATGGCAACTGCTCCACCACCGCGGCGAGCCGGAGCAACGTTTCCCGGCGCATCGCCTGTTGACTCGGGGAGGTATTCGGATCGGAGAGCTGTCGTTCCACCCACGTGAGCGAATGCTCGACCGCCTCATTGAGATATTCCTCGCGGGCTGGATCGCGCTTCTCGCTGCGTTCCATGCGAATGCGATCGATCAGCTTGTTCTTCAGGATCCGCTGGAGCCAGCGCAGGAATTCCTCTTCTGTGGTTCCGTGGAATTGCTGCCATTGCAGATGTGCTTGCAGCATCGTTTCTTGAACGATGTCCGAGGAGTCGAAACGACGATTCAGACGCGGTCCGACATGCATCCGTCGAAGTTGCAGGCTGAGCAACGGACGATACTGTTCGAGCAACTGAGCGAAATCCAAACTCATCGAGACCTCCGTCAAGTCCGTGCGATCATCCCACCGACCATCTCCCCAGGGATAGACAGTCTTCTTCACTGGCACAGAAAAGCACGGAATCGACACATCCTAACACAACGAACATTTACGACAAGAATAGAATGTAAAAAAGGAGAAGATCGCGAGAATAAACGGAGTTTGTCGACATAAAACCAACGAGCCGGTCACTCCTCAATCTCAAGGAGGAACCGGCTCGCATAAGTAGCCAATTTGATGAAGGCTGCGCTTACTTGGTCACGGCGATGGCGCCCGTCTCGGACAGGTAGATCTTGCTCCCGCCGCTATTCGGATCCACGTAGATCTCGGCGCCGAACTTCTGCGTCTTCTCGTTGAAATCCTTCTCGTCGGCCTTGCGCACGCGGAAGGATCGCCCCGTCAGCAGCTTGGGATCCTGTACCGGCGACGGCTTGGCAACGGTGCCCGCCGGAATGACCGCCAGGTCGCCGGTCTCAGTCACGAAGATCAGCGTGTTGGCGTTCTCATCCTTGTAGACCTCGGCGCCAATCTTCTTGGTCGTCATCGAGAACTTGTCCTCGTCGGCCTTGCGCACCTGCGATTCAAAAGCGTAGAACCACACCGGATCCTTGATGGTGGCCGGCTTGGCGGTGGTGCCTGCCGCGACGATGGCGATGGCGCCCTTGTCGGTGATGTAAATCAACTGGTTGCTGTTGGGATCCTTGTAGACTTCCAGACTGATCTTGGCGGTCTTGTCGGTGAATTCCTTCTCGCCCGCCTTGCGCACCTTCAATTCCATGCCATGGAACCACTCGGGATTCTGGACCTTGGCCGGCTCCTTGAGGGCACCTGTCGGGGTGACGGCAAGATACCCCTTCTCGGTGATGAAGACGAGGTTCTCCGCGTTGACGTCGTTGAACACCTCGCAGCCAAACTTGCGCGTTTTGCCGCCTTCAAACTTCGATTCGCCCACTTCGCGCACAACCATTTCGAGAGCATAGAAGAGGCGCGGCGCCTTGACCGTATCGCCAATCGAGCCGGCCTTGGCCGCCGAGCCGAGACTCAGCGCTCCAAGCTCGTCGATGTAGACCAGCTGATTAATCGCCTTGTCTTCAAAGATCTCGGCGCCATACTTCTGAGTCTTGTCGGTGAAGTCGGTTTCGCCGGCCTTGCGAACCTGGAAGCTGAGCCCTTCCTTCCAGATGAGGGTCTTGCCATCGCCGCCCTGGGCGAAGGCGCGCGGTCCCTCGTGGCTCCCGAGGGCGAGCAGCAGCAGCCCCGCCAGGATTCCGGTGGCACCCGCCAGACGCATGAACATCGGTGCAGTCCTTTTTCTCGTGAGTACACTTCTCAGGGTGAGCCCCGTACAGATCAGAAAAGACGATTGACCTCTGTCAGGCTAACGATCCGGTGGCGAAAGACAAGAGAGGGGCCAGGGGAGGAATCCCCCGCACCACTCCAACAAGGGGTGCCGTGGGGCGATTCGCACCAGACGCAGGTGGCGGAGGGTTGCAAGTGCCCTTGACCTTGGGAGTGGGGGTCGCTATCGTCCCGCCGACTTTCTGCCCTCAGTTCAGGCACAGGCGGTTTCTCGTCGACACCCGAAACGGCGCCAGGCGCTCCTGGTCCCTCATATCTGGAGCGTCCGGAGGTGTTCGGGGTGTGGGCGAATGCTGAGGACAGCAAGCCATTCATTTCTGCATGGAGGCCGTTTTCGACCAGTCAGCGGTGAACGGCCAAAAGGGTCTGGCAGGGGGGAACCGGCCAGGCCAGGAAGGATGGAGGATGAAGGGCGAGGGTGGTAGGTTGGGCACGGGTCCACCCTCCCCCTTCCTCCTTCATCCTTCCACAATGGGATGGGGGAAAGGAGGCCATGGTGGCTAGGGAGCAAAGGGGATCTCAGCGGAGGCCGAAGTGGCGGGCGCTGATGCTGGTGGCCGGAGTAGTGCTGTCGACGTCCCATGCCAGTGGTCAGGGGCCGACACCTGCACTTTCCTCCAGTTCAGCACCACTCACAGCGCCCCAGACGCAGCCGATTCGCTCCGCCAAAGCATCGAGTGCGCTGACCAGTGCCATCGACTGTCAGCGCCGGGGTGAACTGGAACAGGCGCAACTCCTTTTTCTGGAGGCTCGCGCGCACATCAACGAGCTGTCGCCGACCGAACAGCAGGAGTTGAACCGGCTCTTCCAGATGAATCAGACCGCGCTCGCGGCTCGGCTGCAAGCACGCGACTATCTCAACGAGGCAGAGAAAGCCTTCCAGAAGGGCCAGAGCGCCGCAGGCCACGACCTGCTCAAGAAGGTCGCCGCGATGGAACAATCGTTGGCGGGCCCGGATCGCCTGCGCTACGACATGCTCTGTCGCGGCTTCGGAGGTCCTGGCGGTGGCACTGCTGGCGCCGGCCCCGATTCACTGGCGCGCACCAAGCTGCAACAGGCACGGGCCCTGCTTTCCCAGGGCAATTTCGATGGGGCCGAGCAACTGGCTCACGAGGCGGAATCGCTCGGCGCCGCCTTTGGCCCGCGTGACGACAAGCCCGCCAAGGTGATCGAGGATATTCGCCAGGCGCGCAGCGATCCGAAGAATCTGCTGGCCGCCAGCCGGGCTGCTCTGGCGCACGGCGACCTCGACCGCGCCCAGAGCCTGGCCGAGGCCGCCGAGAAGGCGAGCAATCCGTTCACCTTCCCGCTCTGGGGTGATACCCCGACGAAGGTGCGCAAGGATATCCAGGCGGCGCGCAAGCTGGCGCAGCCGACTCCCACGGCGACTCCCACTCCTCCGGCTCAGGCCGAGAGCAAGCCGCCTTCCGGGGGGATGATGAACTCCATCAAGACCTTCTTTGGTGGCAAACAGGAGGCAGTGGCGTCCACGCCGCCCGCCTCCCCCAGCACCAACACCACGCACACGGCGGCCAAGCCCGTGGATCCGCGGCCCAGCGCATCCCCCACGTCTCCGGCGCCCTCGTCCTCCGCTGATTCGGGACGCCAGGTGATCGCGAAAGCGCGCCAGGCCCTCAACGCGGGGAAACTCGACGAGGCGCAGAAGTACATCACCCAGGCACGCGGGCTACGGCTCGAATTGAACTGGTGGGAGGACAACCCCGAGAAACTCCAGAAAGATCTGGATCGCGCGCGGGCCACTCCTGCCCCGGTGGCGGCCAACACGGCCCAGCCCAAGTCGCCCAAGACCGAAACCGCTGAAAAGCCGGCGACGCCCGCCGAGGTTCCTGGGTTACTCAAGCAGGGGCGTCAATTGCTCTCGCTTGGGAAACTGGAAGAAGCGGAACAGGTTTGCACCCGGGCTCGGACCGTGGCCAATGTGCGTTATGGCCTGTTCGACGATACTCCGGAAAAGCTGCAGAACGATCTGAACAAGGCACGGCACAAACGCGACCAGGCCGAATCGGAGCAGCTCCTGGTCGAGGCGCGCAAACTCTATGAGCATGGCCAGCTCGAAGAAGCGCGCAAGTTGGCCTTCCGCGTCCAGACTCTGCACGGGCCGTATGACCTCTGGCACCTGGGCGATCGTCCCGACAAGTTGCTGGACGACATTCGCACCGCCGAGGCCAAACTGCGCAAGACTCCGCAGACTCCGCCCAAGCCCGGCACTCCAGAGGTCGAGACGGCCGTGGCCAGCACGGGGAAGACGGCGCCGGCGAACCCGGCCAAACAGCAGGCCGTTGCCTTGATGGCAGAAGCCAAGAAGCTCCAGACCCAGGGGCAACTGGTCGCGGCTCGGCAGAAGGCTCTGGAGGCTTATCGCCTCAAGGCGCCGTTCACCGTCGCCGAGGAAACCCCGGAGAATCTCCTGCTGCAGTTGGCCGCCCAGGCCCAGCAACAGTCGGGACAACTGGTGCACAAGGCGAGCGTGGTGTTGTTGCCCGGTGCCACCGCCGCCGCACTGGCAGGAGCCGAAACCGAGTTGCGGCAAGCCCGCGAACTGGTCGTCGCTTTTGGCCAGGATCCCACCCCCATCGACACCAAGATGCAACAGCTGGTGTTGCTCAAGGGCCAGGGCGGAGCAACCTCGGTGGCTGCTCACCCGAGCGTCCCGAGCACGGTGCAGCAGGTGGGCGGACAGCAGATGCCGGGTCACCCTGTGCAGACGGCGGGGTTGAAAGAGACCCAGGTGCCGCCGCCCGCCCAGGCGACGGATCCAGCCACCAAACAGGGGCTCGAACTCCTGCAGCAAAGCCTGATGGAACTGCGGCGAGGCGATACGGCAGCTGCTCGTCGGCGGGCCGAGGAGGCCTATCAGGGGCCGTACCATGTCAAGGCCCTGGCGCAGGCGCGTCTGCGTGAGATCGATATCGAGGAGTTCAATCAGCGGCGGCTGGCCGCGCGACGCTCCTTCGATGCCGGCCTGGCGGCGTACCATCGACGGGATTACCCCACGGCACGAGCCATCCTGGTGAACCTCGATCCGAACCATTTGCAGGATCGGCGACTGGCGCAGTATCGCGAGCTGATGGCCTCTCCGGAACTGGGTCTGGCCAAGGATGGCTCCGGGACCGCGGTCGCGAGCACCCCGAAGGCCGGCACCGGTCCCGTGGTGCAGACCAGCGCCCGTGGCGGCACCGGCCAGAGTGTGCCCAGCATCACCAGCCCCGATGCCGGTCACGCGAGCATTTCCGATGGACCGGGAGCCGACGAACTGCTCGCCAGCACCAAGGCGATGCAGAACGTCCTCTTCCAGAAACTGCGCTCGGATTCGCTCCAGGTGCAGCAGGAAGCCAACGATCGCTTCCGCGCTGGCGAAACGCAGGCTGCCATCGAGATGTTGCAGGACTACCTGCTGCGGCTGGACAAGGAAGCCCAGCTCGATGCCGACCGGGTGGCCCTCTTGCGGCGCCCTGTGGAAAACCGCATCAGCCGTTTCCGCTTGCTCAAGACGCAGGATGAGTTCTACAAGCAGGACGTCGATGGCCATGCAGTCGCCATGAACAACATCAAAAAGAAGGAGCTGGCCGAAACCAACAAACAGAAGAACGTCGCCAGCCTGATGAAGCAGTACAACACCTACTTCAAGGAGGGCAAATACAAGGAAGCGGAAATGTACGCCATGCTGGCGCTGGATGTCGATCCCGACAACCAGGTGGCAGCCGCCGCCGCCAACATGGCTCGCATGCAGTATCGCGTCAAGGATGCCAAGGCCGCCAAGGCGTCTCGCGAGAAGTTCTTCCTGGAAGGACTCAACGAGGCGGAGGTGGAAGGTCCGCTGGTCACCCCCGGCCAACCGCTCCACATCGACAAGACTCGCGCCGAGCTGAGTCGCAAGCGGGGCGAGATTCGGGGCCTGGAGATTGGCGGACGCAAGACCGACGCCGCGCGCCGGATCGAGGCCCAACTGGAAAAACCAGTGAACCTCAACTTCAACAACACCCCGCTGCGCCAGGTCGTCGACGATCTGCGGGCCATGTATGGTCTGAACATCATGCCCGAGTTGTCGGCGCTGGAACGGGAGAACATCTCGCTGGAGCGCCCGATCACCATTCAGGTCGAGCAGATCTCGCTCAAGAGTGCTCTGAACATCCTGCTGCGGCAGGTGAATCTGACCTGGGTGATCCGCGATGACGTCCTCACCATCACCACCGAGGGCGAGGCCCGCGGCAAGCTGGTGCAGAAGACGTATCAGGTGACCGACCTGGTCATCCCGGTCGAGAACTTCACCCAACCGGGGACGCTCTTCGACGGCAAGGTGCAACCCACCTGGCAGAGCGGTGCTTCCCCGCTGGTCGGTGCCGCGTCGCTCACTCAGGGACAGGCCATTGGCAATGCCTCGCCGTCCGCCTCGTCCAGTCAGCCACAGACCGGAAGTTTCGCCAGTGCGGCCAACCCCAACTCGCCCACGGTGACGATGAAGGGCGCCAGCCCGACGATGCAGGAACAGCTGATCAAGCTGATCACGTCGAGCATTGCTCCCAAGTCGTGGTCCGACATGGGGGGGCCGGGCACGATCGATTACTTCCCGCTCACAATGTCGCTGGTCATCAATCAGACCCAGGACATCCAGGAGCAGGTGGCCGATCTGCTCGCGGCTCTGCGACGTCTGCAGGATCAGGAAGTCGCCATCGAGGTTCGCTTCATCAGCATCGCCGAAGGCTTCTATGAACGTATGGGCGTTGACTTCAACATGAACATCAAGACCGATAGTCTGACGTCCAGCTACGAACCGCAGCTGACCGGGGCAGCTCCGCTCAAGCCCGCGGGGTTCGTCCAGGACTTCAGCCCCTCGCGGCTGATCGCCGGGTTGACGCCGGCTGGCACCTTCACCAACGATCTGGACATCCCGATTCGGCCGGGCACCTTCAATCGGGCGATTCCTCCGTTCGGTGGCTTCCCCAATCAGCCGGGGAACAACGGCGGGCTCTCGCTGGGGTTGGCGTTCCTCAGCGATATCCAGGTCTTCCTGTTCATGGAAATGGCCCAGGGCGATCAGCGCACCAACGTCATGCAGGCGCCCAAGCTGACGATGTACAATGGTCAAACGGCGACGCTGAGTGTCACCACCCAGCAGTTCTTCGTGACCAACGTGCAGGTCCTGCAGGCTGGCGGTCAGTTGGCGTTCATTCCGCAGTCGGTGCCGTTCCCGATCGGCGTCAATCTGACGTTGCAGCCCGTGATCTCCGCCGATCGCCGCTTCGTCCGACTGACGCTGGCGCCGTCGCTGACCAACCTGGCCTCTGCCGTGGTGCCTCTGTTCCCGATCGTGACGCCGATCACCCCGACGTTCGATCTGAACCTGCAAGGGCAGTTACCGCCGACGCTGTTCACGCAGTACATTCAGCAGCCGACCTTCAACTCGATCACGGCCCAGACCACCGTGCTCGTGCCCGATGGCGGAACCGTGCTGCTGGGTGGTCTGAAGCGTCTCTCCGAAGGCCGCAACGAATACGGCCCGCCGATCATCGGCAAGGTCCCGTATCTCAACCGGCTGTTCAAGAACGTCGGCTACGGGCGGGAAACTGAGAGCTTGTTGATGATGGTCACGCCACGCATCATCATCAATGAGGAAGAGGAAATCATCCAGACGGGGGTCTACTCTCGGCCTCAGCTGGCGCAGTAACCCGACTCTGCCGAGTCAACCAACCCCGGAGGAGCGTGTGTCGCCCAGACATGCGCTCCTCCGGGGTTTTTCTTTTCCGCGCTCACCTGGTCAACTCGAACCGACGATGATCAATCCCCGCCCGCTCGAAGACGCCCAGGCCCAGATAACCTGCGAGAATCACATGTTGCGGAGTTCGCAGATCGAAAACCTCCGAGGCACGTCCGGCACGCACATGGTTCACCGCCGATTCAAGGAGCGTTGCGTCGAGCGGCATGCGTCCGGCGAGCACGGCCAGTTCGCTCGCCGTCTGCACCTGGGGTGAATGATGGTTGAACAGCCCGGTCTCGGCCACCGGACGCAGCCCCATCTGCTGGCGCTTGGCATCGAGGATGGTCCAGCCCACATGGTCCAGCGCCACCGGATCGGTGCCAAACAACAACCCCTCGTACGGCCAGGTGCCCCACGATTTGTTCCAGTTCCCCGGCCCGCCTTCGTAGACGCCGATCAGACCATCCACAATGTGCAAGGTGGCCTTGCGCCGCAGCGCCGGCTGAGCCACCGCCTGGGGGATAAAGGTGTTGCATTGATTCGGCCCGAGAATCGTTCCCTCGCGCTCGTGCACTCCCTGAACAATGCCGGAAACATGGCTGCGCGCCACGTTGTTGTTCATCCCGTGCGAGAGATTCTTCAGTGCGATCGTCACCCCTGCCGAGCGGTGATCCTTCAGACAGGGGAGAGTGATAACCTTGCTCACCAGTCTGCTCACGATCAGCGAAAGATGGGTGCGGAAGCGCCGATCGTCGCGCGGGTCGTGCGCCGGGGAGGCAAATCCCATCGTTGTGAAGACGTCGGGATCGTAGCCAACGACATGGTCGCAGAATTCCGGCGAGAAGTTGGAGCGGTCCTCGTCAAAACCGGCGATGTCCACCTGCGCCGGGTGATAGCGCGCCGCCGATGCCAACCAGCGACACCCGTCCAGTGGGCGCGAGCGCATCAGGTCGGCGTAGCCCGCATCGATGAATTCCTCTGCGTAGCGCTCGAAGAGAATGATGTTGCGCGGCTTGACCCCTGCCTTCTTTAACCCCTCCACCACGGCGACCACCAGCGCGGGACTGGAGATGCATCCCTGTGCGCCGGGCACCCGACCGGCTTCCCCTGCTTTGGGAGCGCGGCCAACGGGATTCACCTTGATCCCAACGACATCATCGGCGTTGAAGAAATGCTTCCACGCCGAGACGGGGTCGGAGCGATCCCCCTCGACGAGGGCAACCAGGCCGCGATCCACCATCTGTTGCACCAGCTCGGGATCGGGGGTGTGATCAGCGCGCAACACTCCCGGTCGACGCACCTCGATCACCCGCCCTGGAAAGGGACCGGGCAAGGGATAGTCGGGATACTGGATGGTGCGCGGCGGATCGGGCGCGTTCTCCTCGCTGCCTCGATTCAGCCAGTGCGCACCAGTCCACCCGACGCCGGCCCCCGCTGCAAGGCCCGTGGCGGCTCCCAGCAGAAAGCCGCGCCGTGTGATGCCCGAACCACCAGGAGAGGAGGATGCCATGGGATCACCGCAAAGGAGAAGGAGAGGCAGGAGTGAGCGGGCGCGGCACGGCGTGGGGAGGCCAGTGCCCACGCCATGCCGCCATTCCTCAGCGACGATACATCTGCGCCGGCCGGGCGAAATAGGTGTTGGTGTTAATCAGCGCACCTGGACGGCCCATCGCCGGCACCGGAGAAAAGAAGATCGGGGGGTTGTAGTTGTAGTTGTAGTTGTAGCCAAAGTTCGACGGGTAGTTGAAAACGCCCACCCCGCCGATGGGTTCGCCCACATAGCCCGGCGAATAGGGCTGAATCGACGAGACGCCCGATCCCATGTAAGGCCCGTAGTTCAGAAAGCGCCCCGAACTCAGATACGGCCCGTGATTCAGATACGGATTCACGGTGTAGTAGGAACTGTAGTTCACATAGCTCGAAGGGCTGTAGAGGAGCACCGGGGAGCCAAACGACGGGAGAAACACGGGTTGGATCGTGGGTGCAAAGGACGCACTGAAGACAATCTGAGCACGCGCGGGGACGGCATGGAGCGCCAGGATACAAAGGGCGCCAAGAGCAAGGAGCAGATGTCGCGAGGTCGTTCTCATGGGATGCACTCCGAAGACGGGGTCGGATTCGCTTAAACTTCATTGTAACCAGAATATTCGGCAAGGTCGAATGTTCCGTTCGGCAATTTGCTCCCGAATCCTTCCCCGCTGGACGATGCGCATCCCGAGTCCTAAATCGGTTGCATGCACACACCAGAAGAACACCGCCAGTATCTGCACCGCATCAGTCACAAGCGCATTGCGCCGCCTGCCTTGACCGGGCGCACCTCGGTCGCCCAGGCGCTCGACGAGGTGTTTTTGTCCTACAACGCGGGACGCTTGCGCGAAGCCTGCCAGATCTTCACCACCAAGATGCTCGACGAGAACTGCACCGTGGGGGTGACTCTCAGCGGAGCGCTCACCCCCGCGGGGTTGGGGATCTCCTGCCTGGTGCCGCTGCTCGAGGCGGGTTTCATCGACTGGATCATCAGCACTGGCGCCAACATCTACCACGACACGCATTTTGCGCTGGGAATGGATCTGCAT
>JAKOSN010000199.1 GCA_029777335.1 Planctomycetota bacterium | reverse complement strand
GGCACTTCGACCCACCCTTGGTCGTCTGCTGAGCTTGCCACCAACTCAGGCCAGCATTGTTATCCGGGGGATCTGCGTCGTGTTGCTGCTTGGAT
Source organism: Planctomycetota bacterium (assembly GCA_029777335.1). Lineage (GTDB taxonomy): Bacteria > Planctomycetota > Planctomycetia > Gemmatales > Gemmataceae > JAKOSN01. Next base: position 2,689 of record JAKOSN010000199.1, on the reverse strand, counting down.
GCGCATGGGTGTTCCGACGTACATCCGAAAGGAGGCCCTCGCTGGTCTGCTTGCACGAATGTGCTGCGGTGCTTCTGCTCATGCTACTTCTGTCCCCCATCACCTGGAATCCGCACTGCGTGGCAGCCGCCCCAGCCATCTACCTCCTGCTGGGGACCACCCTGACCAGGGAACGTTCCACAAGAAGAGTGATTCTTCCCCTGGTTCTGGTGGTGGTTTGCTTGCGAAGTCCTCTTAATCCAACGCTGTTTGGTGATGCACTCGCTCGGGTATCCTACCAGGTAGGGCTGACGACGTGGTCGCTTTTGCTCTTGCTTGGAATGACACTGCACTGGGTGGCGAGGAGTTCGGTCGAATCCAGGGAGTCAGTATCGAACCCACAAGTTGATACGCCTACGAGATTGGTGGAGCGAAACGCTGCGTAACGGCTCCTTCACTGGTCACTCACGGAAAAGTGGCTGGCTCTCTCCCTGGGACACGTTTTCGCCCCTTCAGGCGGCAGCACGGTATCGCTGTCTGGGGTGGTAGCTATCCAGCGCATCAGCGAGCGCGACAGCGACCGCTTCCACCATTACCGTGTCTGTCGACGCACCTTCAAAGGAGGGGGTTACGGGGACGCTTCGCCACAGAGGCCCAAACTCCCACGGGCTGTAGGGGCCGAAAATGACCACGTTTGGTGTACCCAGGAGGGAGGCCAGGTGCATGGGGCCGCTATCGTTACCCAGTGCCAGGTGAACATTCTGAAGGGTGTTACACAATCGTGCAAAGGTGCGATCCTTGGGGACCAACCGAGCGGGGATTCCTCGCGCCCATAACCGACCGCACAACTCCAACGAGCGCAGCCATTCCTGCCTGTTCCCTGCGTTGATCAGGCACTCAATCGGTTGTCGTGCCGCCAGCTTCGCCAGTACCTGAACATAGTTTCGCACGGGCCACAGTTTGGAAACCTTCCCTGCATGAGGGTGAATAAAGATCCGTAGCTTGTTCCCTGGAGGAAGCAGGCTCGGTAATTGCCACTCGATTGGAACATCGAGCCCGATCGTCCCGTGGACCAGGCAACGCCAACGCTCTGTTTGGTGCATGGGATCGATGATGGGCACCAGACAGTTGTAAGGATCGTACAGATCCACACCCTGACGATTGATCTGGATCCGTTCATCCTGGTCGGGATCATAGGTGATTCCACGGATGGGGATGCAGTCCAGTTGCTGCACCAATTGAGCAACTTCTGGCCAGTGACTCAGGTCGAGCACCACATCGTACCCCACCTGCTGCAACAGGGGGAGGATGGCCTGTTCTCGCCCCTTTTCCAGGGGTATCAATGCGGTGTTCAACCCCAGACACTGGGGAAGGGAAGCGTACTGGGGACGAATTAACCAGTGCACTTCAAAGTAGCGTTCCAGGCTGCGAACAAAGGGAATCGCCAGGCACACATCCCCCAGGGCTCCTGGTCGAATCACAAGGACTTTTCCCCACTGGTCAGGCTGCGACACGATGGCCTCCTTCCTGCTCCGCGCGAGCCAGCGCGGCTACCAGGGTGTCTCCGTGAATCTCCAGTTCCCCACGAAACTGAGCCAACAACAAGCGCAGGATTGCCACTTCTACCTGCCGATCGTGCATGGGAGCGTATCGATTGGCTGCCGTCGAATCCCCGGGATATTTTCCCTCGGGATGCTGAAAGAGGTCGATCCCCGCCAGTATCAACCTTTTCGGTTGGAGGGCGACCGCGGTCGCGACCATCACCATGCCGTTGGTGGGGCGCGCTGGCCAGACCTCCTCGGCGAGGAGATTACTGATTCGCTCCAGGGTAAAACACTCAAGCCGGCGCCAGCGCTTTTGCGTCAATGAACGCAGAAGAATCAGTGTTTCTTCCTCGATCGTCCGAAAGCCGAACACACACGAGGGGCAGTGGCGGAGCGTTTCCGCGTCTCCCGTGAAAACCATCGTCGGTTGGAGAAAGAGCCCTCGGTTCTTCCACCGCCAGTTCACGCGAAAGAGACAGTCGTACTCCAGATCCTGCAAGGAAGGATCCTCACTGGAGGGCCCGTTCCCCAGACATAGGATCGAACGTGGCTGGCCAAGCCGTGTGCGCAGGGCATCCAGGCTCTGGATCCGCTTTGCACGCAGGGTGAGAAGCGTTTCGCCAACGGGACTGAGGGCCACTTTTCGAATGGCGTTTTTCAACCGTGGCCAGGTTCGTACTCGATACCCTTCGCAGCGCTGCAGAAACGGTCGGAGTGCCTGCACGGTTCGTTCGGTGGCACCCACCCCTTGTCCAACCGTGGCGCGTGCCCAATTTCCCAGATCCTCTCGCCAGGCGGAGTCTTTAAGAAGGTTGTCGACCGTTCCGACCAGCGTTTCGGGGGGCGATACAACCACGGCGCCGGCCGCTTCAAAATGCTCAACCATCTCGCTCTGTGAAGGCGTGTAGGGTCCAATGACAATTGGCCTGGCCTGGATCGCCGGTTCAATCAGGCTGTGGCCGGCTCCCTGGGGGGTAAAGGATCCACCCAGCAGCACCACATCGGCGACCGGATAAATCGAGGCCAACTCCCCAAAGGTATCCAGCAAAAGGACCGCGGTCGCGTGTTGCGGATCCTGGCGCGAGTAGCGTTGATAACTAAGCCCCCGTTGCCCCAACGCCGCCTGTAACGAGGCGAGTTGCCCAAAGGAGATGGGCGCCACAATG
>JAKOSN010000032.1 GCA_029777335.1 Planctomycetota bacterium | reverse complement strand
CCCGTCGCCCAAAACGCCAAGGGCGGCCGGCTTAATGACCCGGTCAGATCTGCAATCTCAACCTGTTCGACTGACCCAGCGTACGCCTGGCATGCAGATCTGGCCAGGTTCAAAACGGGAAGGCCTGTCAGGGCGGGCCAAGGCGCCAGAACTGCTAAGCAGGGCTGGAACCACAACGTCGGTAGGGGAGCATCGACTGGCCAACTGGCGTCCCTGGTTGATGAATGACGCAGAGGAGGCCACTGCCATGAGAGACTTAGTTGTCAAGAGTGCCATCGATCTTTTCGGCAACAGTCGGGTGGCAGTTGGACAGGGCCCGATAAGCCAGTTGACGGGAGACCGAGACTACATCAACCGCTATATGACCATCGGCTGGCCAACCTGGTGCCTGCTGTTTGATTACTACTTCCACGACCGCATTGCTTTTGCACCCATGCCGGTGGGCCTTTGGGGTGGGGGCGGAAGGGCTTTCCTTTGGTGGTTCCCGTTCATCAGGGTTGCCACCTCGCTCAAGACCGACCTCGTTGCCGTTTCTCTCACTCTTGTTCACGAGGGCATTCACCACCTCCGCACCGGGCGTGAAACGGTGGAAGATGAGGTCCTGTGTAGAACCTTTGAAACTCTGTATTATCGCGAATTGCGCGACCTCGGCGTCGACTTGGCGGGGAAGAAGTACCACGCTCCCACGGCGGGCGGTCCAGACGATTTTTACTTCGAGCATGAGGTCATGAGCAAGGCCCTGGCCAAGGGACGGCTGGTTGATGTCGTGGTTTGGAATTCAAACTACGTCGGTTCCTTGACAGCGAAGTGGATTCGCCGGACTCTGTCCTGGTGGGGAGGCGCGTCCAATCGGTCGAGCGAGACCCAGGTTCGGTACCTGCGGGTTCTCCAACGTGAAGGGACAGGCGAATACCTCGACACGATCGTTCAAATCCTGGAGAGTGCCAGGAATCTCAACGATGTGGTAAGGGAGGTCGGCAACACGTTCTGGCCCGAGTTCCTTCGCGTCGGTCGGGCCAACCCGATCTACGCAGCCAGGACGGCGACCCTGGAACAGCGGTGGAAACTCAGCGCTGCCCAACGGTAAATGGCACTTCGCACTGGGGCGCCAAAGCCTACCGAGCGGACGTGAGCGGAAACTCGACCCGTTCGACTGCCTGCACGTTGCCATTGGCGTCGAGAAACTCGCTGGAAAACACCAACGAGGTGCCTCCAGTGACAACGCTCCTGACAGAGCGGTTTCACTCCCGTGCGCGACGACAGTGATTGCTGTTCGGGGCTGGATTCCTACAACCTCTCTGTGCCCGCTCGTACCTCCCAAACCTCTTCCAGGTGTACAGTCATGTCCAGAACCATGCCTCGACTGGTATCCCTCTTCACCCTCGTAACTCTGCTGAGCGTTCCCGCGCTGGGGCACGCGGCGGAGGAAAAAGTCACCCCGCTGAAGAAGGGCGATCGCATTGTCTTCCTCGGCGATTCGATCACCCAGGCTGGCGTCGGGGCCACCGGCTATGTGACGATCATCAAGAAAACCCTGGCGGACAAGCACAAGGATCTTGGGATCGAGGTGATCGGCGCCGGCATCAGCGGCAACAAGGTTCCGGATCTGCAACGTCGGCTCCAACGCGATGTGCTGGCCAAGAAACCCACGGTCGTCGTGATCTACATCGGCATCAACGATGTCTGGCATGGCGAGAAGGACCCAGCGCGCGGCACCAAGAAGGAGGCGTTTGAGGCGGGTCTGAAGGAGATCATCGGCAAGATTCAGTTGAGCGGGGCGCGCGTCATTCTCTGTACTCCCAGTGTAATCGGAGAGAAGAAGGACGGCGCCAACAACCTCGACGCCAAACTCGACGAGTATTCCGAGATCAGTCGCAAGGTGGCAAAGGAGACCAACTCCCAACTCTGCGATCTGCGCAAGGCGTTCGTGGAATACCTGAAAACGAACAACCCCGACAACAAGGAAAAGGGAGTGCTCACTGGCGATCGAGTGCATCTCAACGTGGCCGGGAATCGCTTTGTCGCCGATGTTATGTTGAAGGCGCTGGGTGAATAACGACCTCCCGTGCGACCGGTGTCCGGGTCCCCAACCGCGATTCGGTGGGGACCCCATTCTGAGCAGACTCGACCCCCTTCCCGTCCCCGAACCCAAGCAAGAAGACCACCCAGAACACGCCAGCCAGCGCGACCGCGACGGCATAGGTCGGGGTGAAGGCCGCATCGGTCCAGTGCCGCACCCATCCCACCAGGAGATTGCCTGCCAGTAAGCCCAGCCCGGTTGCCAACGTCACCATTCCCTGGGCACTGACGCGCGTATCACCGGTCGCCTCACTGTTGACGAACACCTGCCCCGCAACCAGATAACAGCAGATGTACAGCCCATAGGTCAGCAGCGACACCACCACCAAAGCACATGGTTCGCCGATTGTCAGGATCGTCAGCCCCACCAACCACGAGGACAATCCCAGCAACATCGTGCGGCGCTGCCCCAGGCGCCCGAGAATCCAGGGCAGGAGACCAAGGGCGAGGAACTCGGTCGTCTGCGCCAGGGTCATCGTCGGCCCCAGCAGATTCCGGGGCACTCCCAGATGGCGCAATAACAGCGGGTTGGTCTGCGTGGTGAAGGGCATCGTCACACAGAGCCCAACTGTACAGATAAAATAGATCGCAAACATCCGATGTTTGAGCATCCCCATCGCCGCCAGCGGGGCCAGGAACGAACTGGTGCGGGTAACCTTCGGGGGAGTTGCGGGCAAGGTCAGTGAATAGAGCGCGACAACCACCGCCATCACGCTGCCCAGGCGAAACGCATCCACCCACCCGCCGTGCCAACCCTGCGTGTGTAACCAGTCGCGCACGGGCACCAACCATTCTGGCTGACTGAACCAGTAACCGAGCAACCACCCCTGCACCATCCAGCCAAGGGTTCCGCCCGCGCGAATCCAGCCAAAGTGCTGGGGGGGCAGATGAGTGAAACCAATGGCGTTGGCGAGTGTCATCAGCGGGGTCATCACAATCCAGTAGACGAACGCCACCGCGAAGAGAGGAAGAAAGTCAGCCTGGTCGCCCAGCAGCCACAACAGAGCCGCGGTGGCAATTGCACACAGGGTGACACACCGATCGGCTGCCAACCAGCGATCCGCAATCTGGCCGAAGATCAACGGGGCCAGCATCGCGCCCATCGCCTGCGTGGAGCAGGCCCACCCGATCTGAACGGGAGTCAAACCGAGTTCTTCGAGGTGCAAGGTGAAGAAGGGGACCATCGCCCCCACCGGTCCATAGGCAAGGAAGAAGAGGAGCCAGAGCCGGATGTAGAGCCACCGGGAGCGCCCAACCGATGCCCCTGTCGCGGATCCCGACCGAAGGGTCGTGATCGTGTGTTCCGCTTTCATCCTTGCACCAGGCGGAGGCCCATGGGGAGCGATTCGCCAAACATCTGGCTTTGTTCCTCGCTTTCGAGAACGGTCACCTTTTCGACCATATCAAGCCATGGAGCGGGCACGTCCATGCTGCGCAGAGCATTGAGAACACTGCGTTGATGGCTCTCATCCACATCAAGAGCCCGCTGACCACTGCGCCGTGCCAGCTGCGCCAGGCAGAAGGCCCACGCGAGCCGTTCGCTCTCGTTCCCAGGCTGAAATGGCAACAGGGCGTCCAGCCAGGCAGCGACGATATCGGGGTGAACGATCGTGTTGAGCGGGCCATAAAGGAGCACTCGCGCCCCGAAGCGTGTAAGGGCCCAGAAGGCGTACGGGGGGATGGGACTGCGCTTGAGGGTGCGGAGCAGGGTTTGCCCGAGTGTTTCCTTCTGCTTGCTGTCGAGCCGTTCGAGACTGGCGGCGGTGCGCCACATCTCGGCCAGTTCATCGGCACCGGGCTTGAGAGCCCCTTTCCCCTTACCAGGGAGCAACACCGGGCGCAGACGCTCGGCGAGGGCGCGCTGATACGAGGTCTGCAATCCGCCCGCGACGCGTCGCCACAGAATCCAGTACTGCGAACCGCCTTCGAGCACGGGACGCGGGCCTGCCCCTGCCGGCGCTTGCTGGGTGGGAGGGGCCGCGCCGCGCGGGATCGCATGCATCAGTTTCCACAGCTGTTCCACGCGATAGCCATCGAGCGGATCGCCAAAGCCCGGGCGCAAGCAGTAGCCGACCAGGTTCAGCCAGCGTTGCGAATGCGCTGGCGAGCGTCGTCTGTGCTCGCCCACTTCAGCGAGAAAATCCCACAAGCGCCGACACAGGCCGGTCGGCCATTCATGACGAGGCGCTTCCAGCGCCGGCTCCAGAGATCTGATCAATTCCTGCGGTTTGACCGCTCCCTCGGCGCCTTCCGGCTCCAGGTAGGTCGCACGGATCAGTCGCGCGGCCGCCTGAACCGGTGCCTCGGGCCAGACATCGGTCACACTGCGTTCGAGTGCCGTTTCGCCGGCAGAGGGGGCAGGCTCCTCCTTGATCAGATCGCGCACGTTGAATTCCAGACGCCAGCGATTCTCCCCCTCTTTGGCAACACAAAAGACCTCTAGAGTCCCAATCTCGGTGCTGCGCGCCGCCAGGGTCACGGGAACCGTTTTGGTGCCCGCGCGCTTACCGCCACGCAGGATGGTGCGCAGCGGAGGTAACTGGAGGAGTTGTTCGGGGTGCAGATGAAGGAGATCGCCGGCGTGATCCTCGCCACGCACTGTTGAGGTGTAGAGGGGAAAGACCACCGGCTGCCCCAGCGCCAGTTCCAGTTCCGGCTTCGCTAACGTCACCTCGTGTCCCTCTTCCAGATGCCGTGGGACCACACAGAGGACGTCAAGGGTGCTAGATTCTGCCGCTCCGGATTCAGCGGCGACGGCGACGTAATAGGAGCGGGCGATTCCTCCCCCGATACGTTTGCCCCCGCTGTGTTTGAGCCAGGCGAAGTAGGTCGCCCCCCAGGCGACCGCGAGATCGAGCGACGGGTTGGTGAGCAGGAGCGGCGACCACGGTTGCCCCGGGCGATCGTACCAGGTGTGCATCACCTGCACGAGATGTTCACGCAAGGACGCGGGTTGGAACACCCCGCCGTTGAAAAGAATCGCCTCGGGACTTGTGGCGGCGTTGGGACGACCATCGCCGGCATGTTGCTTCAAAAAGGAGGCCAGATGACGTGTGATCCCCGGATCGCTGACATAGGGCAACCCCATCTCATGGAGTCCGCTGCGGCCTCCGCGTGTGGGGGTGGCATCGGCGGGGACATGGGGGAAAAAGCCATCAAAGAGAACCTTGTGGACCTCCTGGGGAGTCAGCGCGTAGCGCACCGTGCTTCCCAGGATACTTCGGCCACGCCCCATCACCGTGACGGTGTAAGACGCTGGCGGATTGGGTGCGAGCAGAATCTCCTTGGCGGTGCGACAGGAATAGGTGAGGGCAGCGTACTGGGCCGCATCGAGCCGCCCCGGCGACTGCCCACTTTCCTTTAGCCGCGTCTCGACATGCTGAGCCAGAGCGAGATCCATGTTATCCCCGCCCAGCAACAGATGATCGCCGACCGCCTGCCGCACAAAACCGAGTTCGCCTTTCTCTTCCACCGAATCGATCAGGCTGAAGTCGGTGGTTCCGCCGCCGACATCAACCACAACACAGCGCGAGCCGGGTTTGAGCAGGGCTGCCTCGGTGGCGGAGTGAGTCGCCAACCACCCATAGAACGCCGCCTGGGGTTCCTCAAGGAGTGTTAGATGCTCAAGCCCCGCCTTCCGGGCCGCCTCAACCGTGAGAGTCCGCGCCACATTGTCAAATGAGGCTGGCACCGTCAGCACCACCAGCTGCTTCTCCATGGCCCGCTCGGGATGCCCCTGCGCCATGACCTGATTCCACGCCTTGACCAGGTGCTCCAGGTAGGCGGAGGACGCCTCGACCGGCGAGATGCGCGGAACATCGGGTGGAGCACTCCAGGGGAGCAAGGCGGCCGAGCGATCGACGCCCGCGTGGCACAACCAGGATTTGGCCGAGGTCACCAGGCGCCCTGGAATGCGGGCTCCCTGATCTCGGGCAAACAATCCCACCACGCGGCCTCCACCAGGATGCCACGGCAAGATCGTCGCGCCGGGAGGAAGATCGTGTTCGCCCGGAAGATAGAGAAACGAGGGGAGAAGGGGACGCTCGCCAAGCTCGCCTGCCGCCACCAGTTGGGGGATCGGGAAAGGCTGGATCTCTGGCTGTCCTGAGCGAGACTTCTTGCTCAGATCGACAAACGCGACCGCACTATTGGTCGTGCCCAGATCGATGCCGATCAAAAAACGTGTGGTCATTGGGTCTGGCCGGGGTCCCTGGGGTGGTTCGCGATCCATGGCGGTCCGCTGTGCGTGGGAGGGTCGGTTGCACAAGCGCATACCGAGGCGGACTCTGGAGCGACGACCAGCACCCCCATTACCATTACAGGTGGTTGGCTCCTCCCGTCAAGGTGAGCCGCCCCGGTTCCCGTGAAGTCCCCTTGTTTCCTGAACGCGACTCGGTACACTCACTCCGCTTTTCAGCCGGGCAGAAGGTGCTGACCAGGCTGTTCCTGGAGGACAATCGTGATGCCGGCCATTGCGCGTTCATGGGTTCGCTCCCTTCCCCTCGTTCTGCTCGCCCTGGTGGCGCTCGTCAACAGTGGGTGCCTGGCGCTGGTTGCCGGTGCCGGAGCCGCGGGCGGGGCCGCGACCTATGCCTATGTCAAGGGAAGCGTCACCCATGACTTCCCCGCCAACTTCCAGGATACCTGGCTGGCTCTGCAGGACGCCCTGCGCGAGTTGCAATTGCCGATCGATCGCCAGGAACCGGGGACGATGCAGGGGATGATCGAAAGCCACACCGGCGATCGCACGGCGATTCGCATCGACCTGCAAACCACCCCCTCGCCCATCCCGGCAGAGGGAGTGATCACCAAGGTGAGTATCCGTGTGGGCATGTTTGGCGACGTTCCCGTGAGCCAACGGATTCTCGAACGGATGAGCGCGCATCTGGTGCCGCGGACCACCACGGCTGCCGCCCCGACCACCGCGACCGCTCCTCCCCTGCGCCTGGCACCCATTCAGCAAACCTCCGCGATTCGACCAGGGGAAACGCCCCCTCCGCCACTGGCTGACAAGAAATAGACTCGGCTCCCTGGGATAACAGGCACCATGACTCGGTCGATCCTTGGACTGGACATCGGCGGCGCCAACCTCAAGGCATGTACACCCGAGGGAAACGCCGTGCTGATCCCCTTTGCCCTCTGGCGCCACCCCGAACGTCTCGCAACCACGCTCCGCGAACTGTTCACCATGTTCGCCGGGGTCGATTCCCTGGCTGTGACCATGACCGGGGAACTGTGCGATTGTTTCCCCACCCTGCGCGAAGGTGTCTGTTTCATCCTTGAGGCGGTTCGCTCCGCCGCGCCCCTCTTGCCGGTGCTGGTCTGGACCATTCCCCATGGGTTTCGCCCACTCGACGAGATGCTGCGCGATCCGCTCCCCGCGGCTGCCTCCAACTGGCACGCGCTGGCGACCTGGTGTGGTTCCCTGGCTTCCGCGGGATCGGCTCTCCTGCTCGATATCGGCTCCACCACCAGCGATATTATCCCTCTGAAAAATGGTATTCCTGGCACGAGTGGCTTGACTGACCGCGCACGCCTGCGCACCCGAGAGCTGGTTTACACCGGAGTTCGCCGTACACCCCTTTGTGCCCTTCTCGGCGCCGAGGGGCCGGCCGAGTGGTTTGCGACCACCCTGGATGTCTACCTGGTGCTGGGCGACCTCAACGAGGACCCCACGGATCACTCGACTGCTGATGGCCGCCCGGCCACGCGGCACCATGCCCATCAACGCCTGGCGCGGATGCTGTGCAGCGATCTGGAAGAGACCACGGAACGCGAACGTGTCCAACTGGCACAATCCCTGGCCCAGCGTCAGGAAGCCCATCTGCAAACCGCGCTCGCTGCCGTTCTCGCCAGGCTCGAAGCTCCTCCGCAGACCATCTTCCTCGCCGGTTCCGGGGAATTCCTGGCACGCCGGATGCTGCCGCAACACGTACCCGGTTCTCCCCCCGCGATTGTTTCCCTCACCGAGTTGCTTGGCCCCGTCGTGTCTCATGCCGCCTGTGCTCATGCAGTGGCCCAGCTCGCGCAGCCCTGGGGGAGGACCGCGCACACATGAAAGAGCCAGCGCGAGTCGTGGTCAAGATTGGGGGCAGCCTCTACGATTTACCCGATCTGAAAAATCGTCTTGAGGCGCTGTTGCAGACCCTTGGCTCGGCGATCGTCTGGCTCGTTCCTGGAGGCGGAGAGCTGGCGGAGCGCGTGCGCGAACTCGACCGCATCCATGGGTTGGGGGAGGTCCGCGCCCATGAGCTTGCCCTGCGTGCCGTCACCCTCAATGCCTGGTTTCTTCGAGCACTTCTTCCCCTGGCGGAGATCACCAGCGCACTCCCCTGGGAGCGCGCGCCGGTGGGGTCGTACTGGTTGCTGGACGGGTTTGCCTTCTGGGAACGCGATCGCCACCTCCCGGGCACTCTGCCGGCCAACTGGAACGCCACCAGCGATTCCCTCGCGGCGCGCGTGGCTCTTGTCAGTGGGGCCACGCGGCTGATTCTGTTGAAATCGATCTCGTTTCCAGAACCCATTGATTGGATCGCGGTCGAGCGACACGGGGGAATCGATCCCCTCTTTCTCTCCTTTGTGCGCCAGAATCCCTCGCTCGAAGTGGAATGGATCAACCTGCGGAGCGAGCTTGCCGGAGCGCCTGGGCCAGATGATGCACCAGCGCCGCACTAACGGTTTGCGCGCGATCGTGCCCCGCACAAACCGCACCACGGACGGCAAACCAGTCGGGACGAACACTTTTCAGAGTTGAAATATCCTCCACACGAAGAGACCCCGCCAGGGCCAGCCGCACTCCCTGGGCGCGACATCGATTGCGGATCTCTTCCAGCTGCTCGACTGTGAGCCAGTCCAGCAGGGTCGCCGGGCGTCCAGAGTGCACCTCCTTGCAGAAAGTGTCGAGGAGGAGCACGACCATGCGCTGCTGACAGACAAACTCCAGCACCTCGCTCACGGGAGGAGAGTGTGCCAGCGACGCATCGGCGTACGCGGTCACCACCAACCTGGGACCGCCGATTGGTTGCGCGAGTTGCTGGTGAATCTGAAGCAGCGGGGTTTGCCAGTCGCGGTGAGCCCAGCCTGCCAACCCCCACTTCACATAGGCCAACCCGTCCGGGAGGATCATGGCGAGGTGCTCCCGAGCGAGTTCGCCCATGGCCGCCGAGACGGGGGTGGCGCCAGCGACGCTCGCCACCACCGCTGCGATCACCGCCTCTGGGGCACGCCCCAGGGCACCGTGGCGAGGCTCCTTGATATCGATCAACCCCGCGCCGCCGGCCAGCGCTTCTCGGGCCTCCTCGGGGGAACGCACACTCACCAGCAATTGCATGGGGTCACTCTTCCTCGACTTCAAAGAAACGCATCCACCCCGAATACGGACGAAAGGGGAGCACCTGCAGATTCACGAAGACGAAACCATAGAGCGCCGGTGCGTTAAACCAGTCCGGGTCGTTGAGATGATGCTCCGCCTGGGCCGCAAATAGCTCCCGCGAACCATAACGCACACAATCGATGATTTCGCCCCTCCCAACAATACCCCCCGAGCGCAGGGTTTCCTCGCGCAGGTGGGCGGGCACCCGCTTCCACACCTCGGGGCGCGGATCAGGATGGCGGGCGGCGTGGATCAACACCGGCCCACGGCGAGGGGTGGACCAGCGCCGTACCTCGATCGTCTTGACCCCATGCGCCAGCAAGGTCGCCCACGGTTGTTTGAGTGATAACGCCACCTGTTTGCGTGCCATCGCTCGGGTGATCCTGAAAGTTGCCGATCGGCTTGCACGCCGGCAGTCCCGGTGAAACACCTCTCGGTAGGTTTCGGCCGCGCACCTGCTTGGTCAACTGCTCGCGAGGTCCGTATCCTACCAGAGGTGCTGGCCCGACTGCCAGGTCAGGCCGTGGGAGCGCGGAGGAATCGGTTGATGAAGGTTCTCGTCGTTGGCAAAGGGGGGCGCGAACACGCCCTGGTCTGGAAACTCTCGCAGTCGCCCCGCACCACGCAGGTGTACTGCGCTCCAGGGAATGCCGGAACCGCCGAGGAGGGCATCAATGTTCCTATTGAGAGTAATGATATCGACAAACTCCTCCGCTTTGCCCAGAAAGAGCACATCGCCCTGACGGTGGTTGGTCCCGAGGAACCACTGGCGCTGGGGATTGTCGACCGCTTTCAGCAAGCGGGGCAACGCATCTTTGGACCGAGCAAGGAAGCGGCCCAGTTGGAGGCGAGCAAGGCATTTGCCAAGCAACTGATGCGCCACGCCGATATCCCCACGGCCGAGTTCCGCCTCTGCGATCATCCCGAGCATGCCCGCCACTACATCCGTTCCCGCGAACATCCCCTGGTGGTCAAGGCCGATGGTCTGGCTGCCGGCAAGGGCGTCATGGTATGCAGCACCCGGGAAGAAGCGCTCCACGCCATCGAGCGGATCATGGTGCGCGAGGAGTTTGGCCGGGCCGCCGGGCGCCAGGTGGTGATCGAGAAACGGCTCGAAGGCGAGGACCTGAGTATCCTGGCCGTGGTGAGCGGGCGGACCATCCTCCCATTACCCGTGTCGCAGGATCACAAACGCGCGGGCGACAACGACACCGGCCCCAACACTGGCGGCATGGGGGCCTACTGTCCTGCGCCTCTGGCGTCGGAATCACTCCAGGCGGAGATTGAGGAAACCGTCCTAGTGCCCACCATCCACGCCATGAAGCGGGCCCGCAAACCCTTCAAGGGGCTGCTCTACACCGGGATCATGGTCACACCCCAGGGGCCGCGCGTCCTGGAATACAACTGTCGCTTTGGCGACCCCGAGGCCCAACCGCTCCTGATGCGGCTGCAAACGGATCTGCTGGATCTGCTTGAAGCCGTCGTTGACGAACGGCTTGAGGAATATGCCGACGGAGGGGTGCGCTGGGATCCGCGTCCCTCGGTCTGTGTGGTCATGGCGAGCAAGGGTTACCCGGGGAACTATGAAAAAGGGCATGTGATCACTGGCCTGCGCCGGGCAGCCGAGTTACCCGACGTGAAGGTCTTTCATGCGGGCACGCGCCTCGACAACGGGCGCGTCCTTACCGATGGCGGGCGCGTGCTGGGGGTGACGGCGCTGGGAGACACCCTGGCGGATGCCCAGCGCAAGGTCTACGAGGCAGTGCGCTGCATCGAGTTTCCGGGCGCATTCTATCGCACCGACATTGGGGCCAGGGCCAAACCCCACGGCCCTGAGGGTATCGCGGGAAGCGGAAGTGGAGAAAGCAAACCGGGAGAGACGGCGGAGAAGCAGAGCACAAAAGAAGAAGCGAGCGCGGAGACTGGTCCGCGCTCGCTCTGAGCGTTGCGTTCGGTCAATGGACCGGATCGGTCGTTTCCTGAGCACCCCCGGCGGGCTGAGCTGGAAGCACACGCCGGGTGCGTGAGGGGATCCCACCCCGCACCGCTGGCATCCGCGACACCGCGCTAACTCCCTGAGGAGCGGCGGTCACATCGTCCCGTCGAAAGAACAGTACGGCCACGGCCAGCACCAAGCCCACGCCGATCACCATTCCTAGTTTGGCATCGTTGGGCATGACCGGATTCTCCACGCCTGGTTGAGTGATCCTGTGCCCCTTCCTGGCCTGGTTCGCCTCCTCAGAGCAACTATGAGCGACAGCCCCGATTCACGTGCAGCACCGCGACAACTTTCCCCGGAATTTCCCAGGCGTCTCTCGGCTTCTCAGCTCTCATCGCTACGGTTTTCGCAGCCGCCACGGCGAGCAGACCCGGCGCGCGTGGTGCGATCAGGGCCACCCTCTGTTCTCCCGGACCTGGGTTCCATACCCTGTCGATGCAACCCGGGCAATCCGCCCTACAGGAGACTTTTGCCATGCCTTATCACGGCTTTGTGCGTGTTGCCACGGCCTCCCCGCAACTCCGCGTGGCTGATTGCTCATTCAACACCGAGCGCATCCTGGCGCTCATGGCCCAGGCCCAGCAACAGGGCGTTTGCGTGCTCCTCTTTCCTGAACTCTCGCTCACCGGGTATACCTGCGCCGATCTCTTTCAGCATCCTCCCCTGTTACGGGGAGCCGTGGAAGCATTACTCCACCTGCTCCGGGCCAGTCGCGAGGTCTATGCCGGGGTGGCGGTGGTCGGCTTGCCGTTACTTCAGGATGACCAGGTGTTCAACTGCGCGGCGGTGATGCAGGGCGGACGCCTTCTGGGAGTGGTGCCCAAGTCGTTTATCCCCAACTACAAGGAGTTCTACGAGGGACGCTGGTTTGCGCCTGCCGCCACCACCCAGAGCACCGCGCTCACCCTGGGCGGAATCACTGTTCCCTTCGGGACCGATGCCCTCTTCGAGGCGGAAGATGCCGATGGCGTCGTTCTCGGCGTGGAGATCTGCGAGGATCTCTGGGTGCCTGTGCCCCCGTCCTCGTATCAGGCAGTGGGTGGTGCCACCGTTTTGCTCAACCTGTCCGCCAGCAATGAGATCATCGGCAAGTCCGGTTATCGCCGACAACTGGTGATCAATCAATCGGGCCGCTGCATGGCCGCCTATCTCTATGCCTCGTGTGGCGTTTGGGAATCGACAACCGACGTCGTTTTTGGCGGACATTGTCTGATCGCCGAGAACGGAACGCTGCTCGAAGAGTCGCGCCGCTTGCATCGCGCCGAAGTGCTGATGGCCGCCGACATCGACGTGGATCGCCTGCGCGCCGAGCGGATGCGCACCAACAGCTTTGGCGATGCCCATCTTTACCTGGGGACCACGCGCACCTTTCGCCGCATCAGCTTTCGCCTTGAGGGGGCCGATCGGGCTGGCCCGCAGCAAGGGCTGTTGCGAACGATCGATGCGCACCCCTTTGTTCCCAAGGAGAGTGAACGCCTGCGCGATCGCTGCGAGGAGATTTTCCAGGTGCAGATGACGGGACTGGCCAAGCGCCTGGAGCATATTGGCAAGCCGCCCGTTGCGATTGGGATTTCCGGCGGTCTGGACTCCACCCTCGCGCTGCTCGTGACCTGCAAAACCATGGACGCCTTGCAGGTGCCCCGCACTCAGATCCAGGCGTTTACCATGCCGGGTTTCGGCACCACAGGGTTGACCCGTGGGAACGCCTGGAAACTGATGCACCAGCTGGGGGTCACGGCGCGAGAAGTGGATATTCGCAGCATCTGCCTGGAACAAATGCGCAGCATGAACCATCGCCCGTTTGGCATTGACCTGCACGGCATGACGATCGACGACGTGATGCACGCGTTGCAACAGGTCCCCAGCGACAGGTTGCACGATCTCATTTTCGAGAATGTCCAGGCTCGTGCGCGAACCAGCATTTTGATGAATAGTGCTTTTGTGATTGGCACCGGGGACGTCTCGGAGCTGGCGCTGGGATGGTGCACCTACAATGGCGATCACATGAGCATGTACAACCCCAATGTCAGCATCCCCAAAACTCTTGTGAAGTTCCTGGTGGAGTGGGCCGCCTATCACGAGTTCGAGGGGCCCACGCGCGAAACGCTCCTCAGCATCGTGGGCACAAAGATCTCTCCGGAACTGCTCCCCGTCGGGAAGGAGGGCGAGATCGTCCAGGCCACCGAGGATCTCGTTGGTCCTTATGAACTGCACGACTTCTTTCTGTTCCACTTCCTGCGCTACGGGGCGCCCCCAGAGAAGATCCTCTTCCTGGCAGACCAAACGAAGTTCGATGCCCCCTACACCCCGGACGTGATTCGTCACTGGTTGCGCATCTTCGTTCGCCGTTTCTTCAGCAATCAGTTCAAACGTTCCTGTTTGCCCGATGGTCCGAAGGTTGGTACGATCAGTCTCTCCCCGCGTGGTGACTGGCGCATGCCCAGCGATGCCATCCCCGACCTGTGGCTGCAATGGGCGAACAACGGCTAGGGAGCAGTCGCCACAGGAATGGACTTCCCAGCACCTTGCACCGCCCAGGAGCAGACTTATGGGATTCAGGTGGATGGCACTCGCCTTCGGCATCCCCTTCTTTCTGCTGAGTATCCTGGGCATCGGTGCGCTCGGTTTTCTTGTGGTTCGTTTCCGCAAACGCTTGAGCCAGATCAGCGACACCAAACTCGCTCGCATCGGTAAATTGCGAGAAGGAACGCGACGTGTGAAGGGTCGCATCCTGGCCCGGGAGGAGTTGTTGAGCAGCCCTCTGGAAGCGCGCGAGTGTGTCTATTACCGGCTGCGCGTGGATGAACAACGCACGGTTACTCATGGCAGGAGCGTCCGCACCGTGTGGCACACCGTGATCGATGAAACGGAAACCATCGATGTGGTGGTCAAGGATGAAACCGGAGAGGCAACGGTGAGCCTGGACCAGGCGGAGGTCGTCCTCAGGGATGTCAAGTTCACGTTTTCGAGCATCCTGAAAGATCCCCCCGCGCGCCTGCAACGCCATCTACGCGAAAAACATGGCCGCTCCCACAAAGAGGCGTGGTTCAACAAGACCATGCGCTACACCGAGACGGTCCTGGAGGACAATACTCCGGTGATTGTCGTCGGGGAGGTGGAATTACACAAGGGGAAGAAGCCTCTCTTTGTGGGTGGCGACAACCCGCTGATTGTCACGGACAAGAGCAAGGACGAGTTGAGCGGCCACTATCGCACACGCATCTTCTGGTCCTATGCGGGTATCGTGGTGCTCAGCGTGTTCGTGCTGGGGTTGGCAACCATTCTGATCGGTGCGGGGTGGTGGGCGGATCGTCTGGTCGAGGGAGTAACCGGAGGGGACGGGCAGGCCGAGCGCGAGCGCCAGGAACAGGCAGCGCGCGAGCAGCACGCGCGCCAGGCGGAGGTCACCGAGTGCGTGCAACTCCTCAAGGGGGCTGACCCAGGCAAACGACAAACCGCGGCGGAGCGCCTGGGTCGCATGCCCCTGCTCCCCAATCGACGTGACGAGGTGGCCCAGGCACTCGATCCTCTGCTGGCGCCAACCAATCCGCCCGCCACCCGGACTGCGGCCGCCTTCGCCCTCAAAACCTGGGTCACCAAACAGAACCAGTGGTCGCTAATCAAGATGCTCCAGCGCCAGGAGCCGTACTATCTCGACGTGATTGCGGCACTGGGACAGATCAACGATAAGCCAGCGGGCGATGCTCTGGCTGCGGAACTCGACAACGCCCCGCGTCGGTCCGAGGTGCTGGCCGCCCTGCGTCATCAACCCAGTGCCGAGTTCTGCGTGACGGGCCGCCTGCGCAGCGCCACCGATCCACAGACACGCATCATGCTCTGTGGCGTGTTAAAGGAGATCGGTTACACCATGTCGGCGGCGGTGCTGGAAGAGATCGTCAAAAACCCGAACGATCCGGCCCGAGCCGCCGCCCTCGATGCCCTGCAGGTAGTGAAAACTCGCAAATGAGCAGGCCGCACGCACCGATTCGCCCGTTCCACCGATTCACGCCATCTTGTCGCGTGCCTTGCTTCCGCTAACACAGACCAGAGACTGCAACCTCCGCACTGCGCCCTCCTGCAAAGGGATTCCCTCATGCGTGCCAATCCGGTCAAGAAAGCGTTGAAGGCTGGCGAACCGTCGGTCGGGACCTGGCTCTCTCTGGGGAGCATCACCGCCGCGCGCTTCATGGCTCGCCTCGGTTTTCAGTGGCTCACCCTCGACATCGAACACAGCCTGGTCGGCATGGAAACCGCTGTCCACATCTTTGCCTCCATCGCCGATGCTGGTTGCACTGCCCTGGCGCGCGTGCCTTCCAACCGCCACGATCACATCAAGCGTGTGCTCGATAACGGCGCGCATGGAATTGTGGTCCCCATGGTCAATAGTCGCGCCGAGGCCGAGGCCGCCGTTTCCGCTGTCCTCTATCCTCCCCGTGGCACCCGCAGCGTGGGAGGGAGTGTTCATGCCCTCAACTTTGGGGGGACGGCGCTGGAATACTACGAGCGCGCCAACGAGGAACTCCTGATCGTGCTCCAATGCGAACACATTCAGGCAGTCCGCGATGCCGAAGCCATTTTCAGCGTTCCAGGGATCGATGCCATCTTCGTCGGTCCCAATGACCTGGCGGCAAGCATGCGCAGCCCAGATGGCAAACCGCCCAGTGGCGAGGCCACTCGCGAAGCCATGCAACACATCCTGGCGACCTGCCGGAAATGTGGAGTGGCCGCTGGCGTTCATGTAAACTCTCCCGAGGAGGCACGCCACCGCATCGAGGAAGGGTGGCAATTCATCGCCATCGGCAGCGAACTGCGCATGATGCTCAACGGCGCCAACGACCTCTTGCAGAAGCTCGGGACGGTGGGCAAATCGGACCTGGCCAAGTATTGAGAGGCGAGAGAGAGAAAAAAAAAACCGCAGGTCGGCCTGTAAGCCGGGTTCTGTCTTGCGCTTGCGCACAAGGACGATCATTTATCTAGCCCGCCGGTTACCCGACGGATCGAGCGACCTACCCGAGAGTGGTAACGGACCGGACCAGTCCTCCCCTCATATTTGGTCTTGCTCCCGGTGGGGTTTGCCGAGCCAGCCTGTCACCAGGCTGCTGGTGGGCTCTTACATTAAGGGACCGAGATCCCCCCACCTTTTCACCCTTACTCTTCAACGGGAATCAAGGGGCAGAAAAGAAGGATCGCTCCCTCACCACGAGTGGCCCTCGGTGGCGCGTTCCAATCCCTCTTTTCTGACCCCTGATCCCCGCCAAAGGGCGGTATACTTTCTGTTGCACTTTCCCTACCCATGGGACCACCACGTGAATGGCGATCCCACAGACGGTGGGCGTTACCCACCACCGCGTCCTGTGGAGCCCGGACTTTCCTCTCCCTGCACAGGGCAGGCAGCGATCGTCCGGCCGACCTGCGGAATCCTTGTTGTAGAAGACAGCCGGGCGGACTGTCTACCTTTTCGACGAAGCGGCCTCAAGAAAGGTTCGCGCTCGTCAGCGCTTCACTGGACGAAGTGAGAAAGCATCGCCAAGATAGTCTGTTGGAAAAGAGGTCCGTCGCAGTCCCACCCAGGAGTTCTCGTCTCCGACATGGCCATCTATACCCTCGACTGGCAAGACATTCCGCCCGCCGAGTGTCGCGGAGGCGCTCTGACGATCGGGAATTTCGATGGGGTGCATCGCGGCCATGCGGCACTCCTGGACCGAACGCACCAGGAAGCGCAGCGGACCGGGCGCCTCAGCCTTGCCCTTACCTTCGAGCCTCATCCGCTCCAGGTCCTTCGCCCACAACAGTTTCCACCACCACTTACCCCCACCGACGAACGCGCCGCCCTGGTGCAGACGCTCGGGATCGATCATGTGATTGTCCTGCGCGCCACTCCGGAATTGCTCCACCTGAGCGCCGAGGAGTTCTTTTCCCGAGTCCTGGTGGATCGTTTCGCAGTCGGCATTCTGGTCGAGGGAACCAACTTTGGCTTTGGCCGCAACCGCAGCGGCAACGTCGCGACCCTGATTGAACTCTGCCACCAGGCCCAGGTGCACCTGGAGATTGTTCCCCCTCTCACTCTGGAAGGCGCACCGGTTTCGAGCAGTCGCATCCGGACCGCGTTGCTCCAAGGCGCTGTTGCCGAGGCAGCCCACCTCCTGGGCCGCCCGTATCGTCTCACTGGGAGGGTCACGCTCGGTCAGCAACGGGGGAGACTGCTTGGCTTCCCAACGGCAAATCTGACCGATTTCACCACCCTGATCCCTGCGGATGGCGTGTATGCGGTTCGCGTTCCCTGGCGTGGCAAACTCTGCGCGGGAGCAGCCAATATCGGCCCGAACCCGACCTTTGGAGAAAACGTCCGAAAAGTGGAAGTGCACCTCCTCGACTTTGAGGGCGATCTCTACGACCAGAGACTGAGCCTCGACTTCGTGGAGCGCCTCCGCGACACGCGACCCTTCCATGGCGTGCAGGAATTACTGAAGCAACTGCAGAACGATGTGGAACGCACTCGCATCCTCCTGGGAAGCAACAATCCCGTTCCGCAGACCTCAAAACGGAGTGAGGAGAGCCAATGATTAACGATTTGAAAGATCGTGTAACTCGGATGTTGATTGAGGAAGTAGCGCCCGCCCTGGAACTCGATGGCAGCGGGATCGAGGTTCACGACGTGACCGACGGGGTGGTACAGCTCCGGCTGAACGGCGTTTGTTCAGGGTGTCCGAGCACGATCATGGCGGTGATCATGGGACTGGAACAGGAGTTGCGTCAACGAATACCAGAGATCGCCTATGTGGAAATGTTACCGAGCTAACAGGTTCGCGGGGAGAAGGACCCCCAACTCCCCGCGCGTCCCGTACGATTCATTCGCCCTGCATGCTTTCGCTCAACTTGCTCAGGGCTTCGCTTTCGATCTGGCGGACTCGTTCACGGGTTAACCCGAGTCGTTCGCCAATCTCCTTCAGCGTCTTGGGTTCCTCGTCATCGAGGCCGAAGCGCATGCGCAGGACGGTCGCCTCGCGTTTGTCCATCTTGTCGAGCATTCCAAGCACATGGTGGAGATCGTCGGCCTCCACCATCTCCGTGTCCGGAGTCTTGGAGTTGGAGTCCATGATCATCTCGTCGAGCGAAAAGCCCGAGTCGGTATGGTCGCTCTGCGGAGCGGAATTATAAACGCGGATCGCCTTCTTGATGATGTTGAGTTTCTTCTTGGGGAGGTTGAGGCTGCGGGCCACTTCTTCCTGGGTTGGCGGTCGTCCAAGTTCCTCCTGAAGTTTGGCGCTGGCACGGCGCCACTTGGCGAGCAATTCCACCATGTAGGCCGGAATGCGAATGGTCTTGGCGGTATTCACCAGGGCGCGCTTGATCGATTGCTTAATCCAGTAACTGGCATAGGTACTGAAACGGGTATTCATGGAAGGATCAAACCCTTCCACGGCACGGAGCAGGCCAAGATTGCCCTCCTCAATCAGATCTTGCAACCCCAGCCCTTTGCCGGTGTAGCTGCGCGCGATGTTCACAACAAGCCGTAAATTGGCACGGACCATGCGGTCGCGCGCTTCGCTATCCCCCTCCTCGATTCGGTAGGCAAGGTGCTTCTCTTCATCCGCGTTGAGCAGGGGGGTTTCATTGATTTCGCGGAGGTAGGTTTCCAGTGGTGACTGGACTGAATCGCTTCGCAATCGGCGCGGTCGTGTCATGGGGAGTCTTCCAGCGCGAATAGGTGTTCCAGTCCTCAGTAACTAGCTTACGTCAGGTTTGGCATTCATGCCAAGTCGCTTCCTGGAGCAAGCAGGCCGCACAATCGGCGGGGGTCGGGGCGGGGAGTAGCGAGAGAGCGAGGCCGACCATCCCTCTGCCATTGGTTATCGTCTGGGAAGTGGGATCAGCTACATGGAGGGGGGCTGATCCGTGGCAGCGACGAGCTTTTCCTCCCTGTGCGAGCCGAGCAATCGCTGGGATCCTCCTGCCATGAGCAGACCGCACACTGCGCCGGGTTGGTGCGATCCGCCTGTTCGTTTTGTTAGCCGCGACCAGACAACCATGACAGGGAGACGTGGCGTTCGCTCGCTTTCTCTCTACAGATTGGGACGTTGAGCACCCCGAAGAGTTCCCTCTCCCGGGGCAAGAAAGGACCGAACAACAGACGCCTGGCCTGGTTTTTCAGGTGGAATCTGAAAACCAGGCCAGGCGTTGAAGAGAGTTCTCGAAGCCAGTTATTCTTCAGGAGGTTGCTGCCCAGGCATGGTGATCAATTGGCCACCGCCAGCGCCAGTGCCACCACGCAGTTCGCGCTTGGGCGCCTGCGCGGCGGCTGCCGAGGTCTCCTCGGCCTCCTCGGCTTCTTCTTCCTTGGTCCAGGTCAGGCGCTTGCGGCTGAGGCCGATCTTACGATCCGCCGCATCAACCCGCAGAATCTTGACCTCGACATCGTCGCCCACCTTCACCACCTCCTCGGGGCTTTCGACCTTGTGGTCCGCCAGTTCGGAGATGTGGAGCAACCCTTCCAGCCCGGGTTCGAGTTCGACAAAGACACCGAAGTTGGTCAGCTTCGTGACCTTGCCGTGCTTGATATCGCCCGGGTGGTAACGGCCGGGGATGTCGCCTTCCCAGGGATCGCTGTTCATCTGCTTGAGGCCCAGCGCGATCCGCTTGCGTTCCTGATCCACGTTCAGGACCACACAGGTGACCTTGTCGCCCTTGTTGACGACCTCGCTCGGATGAGCCACCTTGCGCACCCAGCTCATGTCGCTGACGTGCAGCAAGCCATCGATCCCTTCCTCGATCTCGATGAAGGCGCCGTAGTTGGTGAGGTTGCGCACCACCCCGCTGATGACGGTGGCCGGGGGATAGCGCTCGGCCACCTTGTCCCAGGGGTTGGGCTGAACCTGCTTCATCCCCAGGGAGATTTCCTGCTTCTCCTTGTTGATGTTCAGGACCTGCACCTCGATCTGGTCGCCAATTTGCACCAGTTCGCTGGGGTGGTTGATGCGCTTGGTCCACGACATTTCGCTGATGTGGACCAGACCTTCGATGCCCGGTTCGAGCTTCACGAAGGCGCCATAGCTCATCACATTGACGACCTCGCCCATGTGCTTGCTGCCAATGGGATACTTGGCCTCGACATTGGCCCACGGACTGGGGGTCTTCTGCTTCAACCCCAGCGCGATCTTCTCCTTCTCCTTGTCCACGGAGATGATGAAGACCTCGAGTTGTTGATCGATGTGGACAACCTCGTGGGGATTGTTGATGCGCCCCCACGTCATATCGGTGATGTGGAGCAGACCATCGATGCCGCCGAGATCGACAAACGCGCCGAAGTCGGCGATGTTCTTGACGACCCCCTTGCGGATCTGGCCCGGCTCGATCTCGGCGAGGAGCTTCTTCTTCATCTCCTCGCGTTGATCTTCGAGAAGTTTGCGGCGCGACACGACAATGTTGCGTCGCGCCTCGTCGATCTTGAGGATCTTGCATTCAATGGTGCGATTGATGTAGTCGGCAATATCGGGCGGACGACGAATATCGACCTGCGAGGCGGGGAGGAAGACGTTGACGCCAATGTTGACCAGCAGCCCCCCCTTGATCTTGCGGGTGACCACGCCGGAAACGACGTCGCCTTCCTTGTGCTTCTCGATGACGCTTTCCCATTCCTTCTGCCGCTTCGCCTTGCGGTAGCTCAGAACGATGGCGCCCGATTCGTCTTCGACGGCGTCGAGCAGGACCTGGATCTCGTCGCCGGGGTGGGGAGCGACGACCTTGTCCAGCCCCTCGTCGTACCACTCCCCGAGTGGAATGATCCCTTCGCTCTTGTAGCCGACGTCGACCACCACATCGTCACCGATGACCTTGGTGACGCGACCGGTGACGATCTTGTTCACCTCGAATTGCTGCTTTTCATCGGGGAGCCAGTCGTGCTCGTTGCCACCGGTATCCTCGCGGTGAAAGGCGGCAGCGAGTTCATGTTGCAACTCGTCCTCAGAGAGGTCGAACTGGCGCAGCAGATTGCGATTGACCATAAATGAAGCATCCTCACGCCAACTCCCAGAGGAGAAGTTGGCATCCTGACAGACTAAAAAAGGAACCCCACTTCCGGCCCTTCCCCTGTGAAAGGCGCATGGCGAAAGTGATGAATAGGTCATTATAGGAGCGCGTGGCGGCGGGAACCAAGAGCAGCCTGAAAAATCACCCCTGGCCGGCTCCCCTGCGACAGGATCGCGCGCTTGGGAAAATGTCCACTTCTGGGGTGGCCTTCTCTCCGACTTGAGTTCTTTTTTTCTCTCAAGGAAGCGTTTATACCGTTGGGGTGCGAGAATTCCGACCGAAACGGTGCGTTGTGCAGCTGGCGCCCCGAGCGGCAATTTTTTTTTCAACTCCACTCAAGTTCAGCGGCAATATTTGGGTGTCCTGACGACGAGCCGACGAACGGTAAGACACAAGTCAGGAAATCACAAGTACATATCAATGAGAGAACTAAGCCATGAAGCGTTCCATGCTTGTCTGTGCGGCTGCCCTGGCTCTGATCGTGATCGCTGACCAGAAGGCCTCTGCCTGGTGCAGCTTTAACTTCAGCACGGGGCTCAACATGTCCTTCCAGTCCGGTGGGTGCAAGTTCCTCTGGGGGTTGGTCGAAACCTCTCCCGGACCGAACATGCCCGTCGGCGGATGCTGCCCGCAACAATCCTGCGGATTGCTCCAGCGGCTCTTCAACCCGTCCTCGCCGTGCTGTCCGCCAGCGATGCCCGGGGCCTGTGCCTACGGCTACGACCCGAGCTACGCCTACGGTTATGGCAACAACTACACCATGCCTTATGCCCAGCAAGGGGTTCCGGTGTCGGCCCCGGCTCAATCCGGATCGAACCTGCAGACGATTGGCTACTTCAGCTACGACCCGGCCGCGTACAGCTTCTACAACTACTACCAGCAGCCGTCCTACTGGTATGACCGCTAAGAGCACGGAGCCCTGCTCAAGGCCGAGTTGATGGTTTGCTGGCCAGGGGAGCCGCAGGGGGAGGAACCGAGACCCTCCTCCTGCGGATTGTTTGCGGAGTCAACTCCTGGCATCGTGTTCCAGGATCGCCTCCAGGAAGGTCTTGCCGTAATCACGCAACTTCGCATCGCCAATTCCTGGCACCTGCCGCATATGCGTGAGATTTCGCGGTCGCAGACGAGCCAGTTGGCGTAGCACCGCATCGTTGAACACCACATACGGGGGAACGCGAGCCGCGTTCGCCAGGGATCTCCGAAGCTGCCGAAGTTTCTCGAACAACTCCTGATCGACCCCCTCCCACGACGCCTCTACCGTCCGCGACAGGAGCGGTTTTTCTCCCTGTTTCCGCCGCACCAGCTGAATCAACCGCACCTTTCGCTGCCCACGCATCACCTGCCACGAAGCCTCGTTCAGCTTCAACAAGGGATACTCCTCACCCACCTGCAACAACAACCCCTGCCCAATCAGTTGATAGATCCAATCGCGCAGATCGGCCTTGGTTTGCCCCTTGAGCAAGCCAAAGGTGGTCAGTTGCTCATGCCCCCGCCGGCGAATAGTGTCGGTGTTCTCTCCGCGTAGCACACCAACGACATGATTGATCCCAAAACTCTCCTTTACACGGGCAACACACGAGAGAATCTTCTGAGCCAGGACTGTGGCGTCGGGAACCTCCTCGGTATCGCCCAGGCAAATGTCACAGGCGTTGCAGTTTGGTGTGGCATAGGCCTGCCCGAAGTAACTCACCAGGGCGCGATGGCGACAGATTGCCCCCCGGCAGTAGCGCGTCATGTCGTCCAGATGCTTGAGCGCCGAGGGGAGAAAGCCGGGATCCACCGCGCCAGCCTCCTGCACCGACTTTTCGATCATCGATCGCTGCGTGAAGAAATCCGCCCCCGAGAAGAGGAGCACGCACTCTGCCTCCAACCCATCGCGGCCCGCGCGACCGGTTTCCTGCTGGTAATGTTCCAGCGACTTGGGCATGGCGGTGTGAAGCACAAACCGAACATTGGAGCGATCGATCCCCATCCCAAAGGCCACCGTGGCGACGACCAGATCGACCTGTTCGGTGCGAAAGGCTTCCTGGGCCGCGTG
Source organism: Planctomycetota bacterium (assembly GCA_029777335.1). GTDB lineage: Bacteria > Planctomycetota > Planctomycetia > Gemmatales > Gemmataceae > JAKOSN01. The sequence goes on along the minus strand of JAKOSN010000032.1, from coordinate 13,644 downwards.
GCGTTCCTCGCTGCTCATCCCCGCGTGGTAAGCCACGACACGATGCTTGCGTCCCAGCAAGGCAGTGGTCAGATCATCAACATCCCTGCGCCGCGGACAGTAAATGATCCCGGATTCCCCATCGTGCCGTGCCAGCACCTCCTCGACCTGTTTGAATAGATCCAGGCGCGGCAGCACTCGATAGGTCAAGTTCGGCCGGTCAAAAGTGCCAACCAGGACTTCCGGGTGGCGCAGATTGAGTTGTGTGATGATATCGCGGCGCACCTGTTCGGTGGCGGTCGCGGTATAGGCATGCACGGAGGCCTGGGGAAAACGCTCGCGGAGCCGGCTCAGTTGCCGGTATTCGGGCCGGAAGTCATGCCCCCAGTGACTGATGCAGTGGGCCTCGTCGATGGCGAAGGTGCGCACCTGAATCTGCTGCAACAAGCGGTAGAAATCGGTATTGACCAGACGCTCCGGGGAGACAAACACCAGCCGAGCGTTCCCCTGGCGCAGATCGTGCTCGGAAGACCAGCGTTCGCTCTCCGACTGCGAACTATCAATCTGGACGGCCGGCACCCCACAACGTTGCAAACTATCCACCTGATCCTTCATCAGCGCGATCAGGGGAGAAACCACCACGGTGGTCGCGCGGAAATAGACGGCAGGGGCCTGATAACAGAGCGACTTGCCCCCTCCGGTGGGGAGCACGACCAGCGAATCTCGCCCTTCCAGCACGGCGCGCATCGCTGGCTCCTGCAAGGGTCGGAGTGTGCGATACCCCCAGTGATGGGCAATCACATCCAGCAACCCCTCAGCGGACCAGCGAACGTCGGAACCCATGGCGAAGTTTATCCTCCTCGCCTGCATCATCGCCGATCCACACTCACTTGGAAAGGTCAGTCGGGGAACAATGCAGAGCATCGCGGGCGTGCTCCTGCACCACGTTGCCCCGTGCAAACGTTGTTCCCTGTCCTTGCTCAGGCCGTTGCCCAGAGGACGGGACGAACGCAGGCCAGCGAACCAGGAGGAATCAAGATCTGTGTTCTTCGGCCAGGACTGCCAGCGCATCTTCAAGGATCTGCGCGGCGAGTTGCATGGGACTGATCTTGCGATCAGAAGTGCTGGCCTTCTCAGCGAGTTCAACCAGAAGTTGCTCCGTCGCATCGCTCATGGGAACTTTGGGATGACGCACCCAGCGAGCATCGGTCGGTCGCCCGGCCCGTCGGCCCTGACTGGGAGTAAGGCGAGACCGAAGTTGAGCGACGATTCCCGCCAGGCGGGCCGCCCCGAACGCTCCCCCACCAACCTCGGGAAGCTGGGCGATCACCTTGGCGCCGAGTCTGCTACCAATCGCCTCAATGTTTTTCGCCATTGTCCCTTACCTCCGTTTCGTACGTTTCGTCTTGGCGGGAGGCGAAGAGCTTTCCAGCGGGAATTGAATCTCCAGATAGTCACGGTCGATGACCAGGCCGACCGCTCCCTGTCTCGCTTCCTTGCCCATCCGATGGAGGAAGTCTCTCAACTCGGAGGCTTTTTCCTCGAGGGCTTGTTCACCAGTGTAACACTGGATAACGACGGGCTCGTCGAAAAGGAGTGTTCCTCCCTGTGCGTCATCCCGCCAGACCCCCTTCCCCTGAGGGAAGGCTGTGGCGCCACCGAAGAGTTTGCCCAGCACGTTCATCGCTTCCCTTACCCATCGATCAGGATCGATGGAATTGTTCGCACGATCCTTGCTTGGAATGAAGAGGACCAGGAGCGTTGAAGCGGCCTTACTCGCCCCCAACGGACCAGCGAGATCAACCATGTCCGAAACCTCCCGAGTTTCCTACCTTAGGATCGGACTTTTTACCCAGAAAGTCAAGTTGGGATCTTCAGGCTCAGTCACGCCATCCGGATCCTGGAAGTGATTCAAGCCCGCCTTTTCGTGCAGACGGCCACTCTCCGTGTCTCCCTGCGACTCGCATCGTTACTGGCGCGTGGTAGTCCCACCGCGGCCTGGTTGCAGTGGCTCCGGAGAGGAAGCCGCACCAGTCGCGGACTTCTTACGATAAGCGCGAAAAGCAGCGCCGATCAGATAGCCTGGGAGGATGACACCAACCTCGGCCAGTTGATACCACCACGGCTCCGCTCGGAACAGCCCTCGCACATGGCTGAAATAGAGGAGCCCACCCCCGAGCACCAGCTGCATCAGGCATACGACGCCAGCGTGTTTGACCTCCGCCCGGGTGGCAATCAACCCCACCAGGTAGCCACCCACGCAGGCCACGTAGAAGCGATAGAAAAGATCGATCCCGATGAAGCGTGTCGGGAGGACAAGATCTTTCGGCTCGAAGAACGCCAGGTGCAGGCGAAAGAGCACCACCCCGCAGACATTGGTGAAGATCAGAGCGGCAAGGACGGCACCTATGCTGCGCAGCATGAAGAGTTTCCCCACCAGAAAGGCCCGATTTGCTTCAGGCGGCATCCTATGTGGAGAAACCCCCAACTGGCCACTCTCACGACGCGGAGAAGTTCACCGACTCAACAAGCCACGGGCTCCCAGTCGGCTCAACGCGCTCGCGACCGCCGGGCGACTGCTGGTCAGGCGCTCGGCGAGAGCGTCGATCCCCAGGCTTCGGTCGGTACTCCGCAGTTCGAGTAAGTGGCGATCAAACGTCAACTGACCAAATTCGGTCTTCAAGAGCGTCTGCAGGCGTTCAATCGCGGCGTTCCCCTGGCCGACATCGAAGTACTCGCCTCCGGTGCCTCGGCTCAAACGTCCGAACGAATCGCGCACCGCCCCGGTCAAACCGAGCGCATAAATAGTGATCCGCGCCCGTTCCGCCGTCGCAGTGACGCTCTCGATCGTCTCCCCACACGGACACCCCTTCGGAAACGCATCGCCGCCCCCGCCCACTCCATGAGGAGGTGCATCCCCAACAAGAATGGTCAGGCGACGGGCATGAGGACGCCAGGTCAACTCTCGGCAGGCGGCAACCAGACCGTCGAAGACCGACTCGGGACCATCTCCGCCTCCGTCAGGCTTGAGCCTGGCAATCGTCGTCTGGGCAGCGCGCAGATCGGTAGTGAACGGATAGACCCGAGACACCAGACGATCCTGAGGTGGATGATCGCGATACTCCACCACGCCGAGTTGCAACTCGACACTATTGCTCTGCGCGAGCGCCTCGATCATGGCAATCATCTGCCGCTGGGCTGCCTGAATAAAACTCCCCATGCTTCCGGTCGTATCGACGACAAAAGCCATATCAAGAGTATTAATCTCGTTCATCTATTCAATCTCCTTCTCTCGTGCGTGGCTGAGGCGCCGACAGAGCTTGTCGCCTGCCGGCGCCTTGCGACCTCGGCTTACACGAGCACTGCCTTCCGCGCGGGCAGGGGCTGCTCCATGATCTCGATCAGCAGATCCTGGAGCGACGGCTGCGTCAGCAGCGGAATCAGGTTGGTCAGTGCGTAGTAATCGCCCTTGAAGTCGAACGCGCTGGCCTGGAATCCCAGGGCCTGACACGTCTTCTCCAGCTTGTCACTGCACTGTCCGACCTTGACCACGATCACATCGGGCCGCGTGCGCATCTTCTCCTCGTAGGCGGTGAACGCTTCCTGGAAGAAGGGCGCCACGTTCTCGTTCTCGTCGGTCACCAGAATGATCTGCTCTACACGCTGCCCAGCGCGCGCGAGCATCTCCAGCCCACAACCACACGAGGTGGCGCCTCCGGGGTAGACCTCGCTCAGAGCGTTTTCCCATCCCGCGAGCGACGGTTCGGGGACCTGCACCGGCGTGGCCTTCTCGTCGAAAACGTAGGTCCACAACGTCTCCCGACAGAGCGAGGAGATCATGGCACCGATCTGGCGACCCACGTCGATCGCCTCGTACATCGAGCCGGACTTGTCGATCAGCAACGCCGTCGGACGAGTGATCTGCCCCCGCGCCTTGATGCGTGCCTCGGTCACCTCCTCCAGCTGCTCGGCGAGTTGCCCGGACAGACCAGCGGCCTCGACAGCAACGCGCGTCTTGAACGCAGCTACGCGCTCATCCTTCTTGGCGGCTTCCAGCTTGCCCTGAACCGCCTGCTGAACCGCCGGGTCGTCCAGAGCCCCGCGTTCCTTGAGCGAGCCGAGGTTGTTGATCAACTCCTGCGGACTCATCACCTCGATCAGGGCTCGCACGACCTCGGGAGTCATCGCCTTGACAATCGTCGCCGCCACCCGATAGGGAATGCGATGGGCGACAATGGCCTTCGCCTGCTCCTCCGGCGTGGTGCAGCGAGCCATGAGCCGCAGCGCGTGTAGCGAGCTGTCCGCGGGCGGTTCCTCGTCGAAGAGGATGGCCTGGGCGCGGGCGGACGGTCGAATGTGCAGCAGGGCATAGAGCCGCTTGATCGCCTTGCGTGCATGGAGAATCGCGCCATCGAGCTTGCGCGGCTCGGCCTCGCGCTCACGCAGATAGCGCTCAACCTCGGTGCGCAGCGAGCGTGGCAGGTTGCGGAACAGCCCTTCCCGCCGCGGTTCGGACGCACTCTGCTCGCCCTTCCGCGCCGGCACCTTGATAATCCGGCCCTTGATAAAATCGACCACGCGCACCACCTGGTACGGAGGCAGGGCGCGGAGCAGGGCAAGCCCCACCTCGCGATGCCCCTCGCAGGCCGACAGGCAGAGCGTGATGATGAACATCTCCTTGTGATCGCGAACCTCCCCACGCCGGGCATACCAGGCGGCCAGGTGCACATAAAAGAGAGGATCAGCCTGGCACAGTTCCTGGTGGAGCGGATGCAGGTGGGTCAGGTCCCGGTGCGGAGTCGTGAGCAGGGTGTTCAGTACGCCCAGGCGCAGATCGCGCTCGGTCATGGGCATCCTCCTGGAAGAACCGAATGGGGTTCACGCGTCGTGTGGAAATTGGGACACGAGGCGCATGGCAAAGGTTCTACCACGAGGGGGAAGAAAAAGCGAAAGAAGAGTGGCGGGCGAGCGCTGAGTTCTCAGCCTCGTCCACCACTCTTCCAGGGAAATCATGAGAGGGGTGGTTTACTTCGCCGGTGGCATGGAGGGACCGGAGTGGGCCGGGGGAGGCGGAACCATCCCCTGCTGGAATTGCGGGGGCAAGGTTCCGGGTTGACCCATTGGCGGTTGCATGGGGGGTTGCCCATAGGCCCCCGGAGGCGCCATCATCGGCTGCTGGGGATACATCCCCGGAGCGGGCATCGCCTGCGTCATCATGTTCATCGGCGCGGGCATGCCGAGCATTCCGGGAGGCATCATTCCCTGGCCCATCATTGGCCCTGGCATGGGCTGTCCCATGGGAGCGGCCCCGGTGGCGGGTGGCATCGTCGGCCAGTACGGGAACGGCATCGGTCCCGTGGGGTACTTCAGAGCCGACGCGGGGAAAATCATGTACCACGGCGTCGGTCTTGGACAGCGGGGCATGCCACCTGGAAGATCTTGCAAGGTGCTATTTTTGTACGGTCCGAAGTAGGGCAATCCCCCCTTTTCCAGGTGAAAGTGGGGCGCCAGTCCGGTATCGATCGACAGCGGTGCATTCGGGTTTTGCGCCCGTCCGCTACCGACCAATCCCAGAAGCAGGAGCAAGGCACTCAGCGATAGTCGCTTGAAGTTCATGGCGGTCTCACTTCCCTCATCACTCCGTGAAGGCCTCTTCCCTCGGCCAGGGAGGGAAGCATCCGAACCGAAAGAGGCCGCGGGCGAAACTCCTCGCATCAATGTGGATACCAGTAGCTGGGCGCACTGCCCCAGATCGGATAGCCCGTCATCCAGTTAAACCCGATCTGCTGGGCCTGGCTGGGCACCGGCTGCAACCCCGTCTCGCTCCCCTGCACCGAACCGGCGGCGTTCGGCATCACGGGAGTCGGGCTGCCACTGGGCATCGCCTGGTAGGGGTTACCATAGGGCATCGCTCCATACGGCATCTCGCCATACGGCATGCCTCCATAGGGCATGCTTCCATACGGCATGGCTCCATACGGCATGCCGCCGTAGGGCATCATGGCGGACGCCAGCATGGGATTTTGCATCGCCTGGTAGGCCATCATCCCGGCGTTGGGATCATACATCGCCGGGCCGCCATACGGAGAGGTCATGCCATATCCCATCGCCATGGGAGGATACATGGGCATCCCTCCGCAACATCCAGGCATGCCGCCATAATAAGGTGAGGCCCAGGGGTAAGGGCAGCACATCTGCGGCGGGCCATACCCCTGGGGAGGCGCCTGCCCGGGCATCTTCTGGAACGGTCCGGGATTGGAGCCGTAAAACGGCGGGGTTGGATAAGTGCCCAGACCATAGGGGGTGGTAACGATCGGATAAGGCCCGCCATCCCACAGGCCCCACAAAATGCGATTGCCTCCCGATTGCCAGCCGATGCTGAAATTATTGGCAAAATGGAAATTGGACCACGCCGAGACGGGTGTCTCCACAAGGATCGTCGCGGCCAAGGCCATGGCGCATACGATCAGAAATCGTTTCATGGTTGCGTCCTCTCACTGTCCGCGCCCCCCGACCGGAGCTCACCCTCGAGCATGCCCTTGTGGTCGGGACACCGTAACTATTGCCGACAAGGGGACAGAAAGCGCAGCAAAAGGACCCAGGAAGTGCACACGCCGGCGCAGGGGCGCCGGCGTGCTCCGCAGGGATGAAGCAGTCAGGATAGCAGATAGGATTGGTCCATGCGCCAGCGCAGCTGCAACTGCGAGGGACGTTGCATTCGCTGCGAGAGGACTTCACCTCTCAACGGGAGCCCGTGCCAGGGAGCCGCCTGGGAGACAGCTCCCCTGTCCGACACCTTCTCACCGACCCGTCGGCGTCACCGTCGGATAGTTCACCTGATTGACGGGGTTCTGAATATACCCCTGTTGCGGATACTGCCAGTAGCCATACTGGGGATATTGATAGTAGCCGGCATTGGCCTGCGGCATGACCGGGAGATCGAGCTGGCCCGTCTTCGGCTTCTCATTGGGATCGGTGCTCGGCAGAGGCAGGGGCGTCTCGGGGAGCATCTGCATCTGCGGGCCGTACGCTGGCGGACACGGATAGCCCTGGCAGCAGCCGCCCACGGGCATGTACGGTCCCGGCGAGGTCTCCACCAACCCCCACAGCATCTTGCAACCGCCCGATTGCACCCCGAAGTTCAGCCCTGTCCCGAAGTTGAAGGTGCACCACGCCGAAGCCTTGCTCTGCGCCCCGAGCACTGCTGCCAGGGCCAGCAGACCTACACTCAGCACTTTCTTCATGATCCGAACTCCCCTTCGTTTATTTTTCGCAGAGATGGGTTCTTTCTCTCAAGGGATACCCTGCTGCACAACCTACTATTGCCGATGGCGTGACTGCGAGCCGAGACAACTGAAGCGAAATGTGGCGAAAAGCCGGTGTGGCCGATGGTGCGCCGTGCAGGGACGCCGAACTCTGTGAAAAAGTTGTTTTCGGTTCAAGTCGCATCGTGCGGCGAATGAGTGCAGCCGTTCCTGTCGGTGCAGCTGGTGCGCACCTGAAGAAAAATCGGGGAAATTCTTCTTGCCCGCTTGGACGCGTCCGTTCCAGACGTTAGCCTCCACTTCGAGGCGCTCTGGCTTCTTCGGCCCAGTCCGAGCCCCCTTCCCCGGTTGCTCCTCCGGCCTGTGCTGGTAAGATGAGCAGAGATGGGAACCATCTGCTGACAGATCGGTGTCATTGACAACGACCCACTTCTGCCGGGCCGGCTTTCGAGGCGCGTCCCCAGAGGAAGGCCAATTCAGGAGGAGCGCATCGCGTGGAGCGGTACATCTGCATCCATGGCCACTTCTATCAGCCACCGCGTGAAAATCCCTGGCTGGAAGCCGTCGAACAGCAGGATTCCGCTTACCCTTTTCACGACTGGAACGACCGCATCACCGCCGAATGCTATGCCCCCAATGGCGTGGCCCGGCTGCTGGATGGCGAGGGACGCATTGCCGACCTGATCAACAACTATGCGCATATGAGCTTCAACTTCGGCCCGACTCTCCTCTCCTGGCTGGAGGAGAAGGCACCCGAGGTCTATCAATCCATCCTTGATGCCGATCGCGATAGTCTGCAACGATTCTCCGGGCACGGCTCTGCGCTCGCCCAGCCTTACAACCACCTGATCCTGCCGTTGGCCAACCGCCGCGACAAGGTCACTCAGGTGCTCTGGGGAATCGCCGACTTTGAGCATCGCTTTGGTCGCAAGCCTGAGGGGATGTGGCTCCCCGAGACCGCGGTCGATCTTGAAACGCTCGAGGTCCTTGCTGAGCAGGGTATTCGCTTTACCGTGCTCTCCCCCTATCAGGCGGCCCGGGTACGCAAACTCGGCGCCACCGAGTGGCAGGAGGTGCTGGGCGGCCATGTCGACCCCACGCGCACCTACTTGCAGAAACTCCCCTCCGGGCGGACGATCAACCTCTTCTTTTACGATGGGCCAATCTCCCGGGCCGTGGCCTTCGAGAAGCTCCTGGTGAAGGGCGAATACCTGGTCGATCGCTTGCTCGGAGGATTCAGCGACCAGCGGGACTGGCCACAACTGGTCCACATCGCGACCGACGGGGAAAGCTATGGGCACCATCACACCCATGGCGACATGGGGCTAGCCTATGCGCTGCACACCATCTCGCGCAATGTCCACGGGGTCCAACTCACCAATTACGGCGAGTACCTCGAACGCTGTCCTCCGCAATGCGAGGTGCAGATCGTCGAAAATACCGCCTGGAGCTGCGCCCACGGGATTGATCGCTGGCGCGCGGATTGTGGCTGCAATTCAGGACGCCCCGGCTGGAATCAGGCCTGGCGCGCCCCGCTGCGCGAGGCCCTCGACGCTCTCCGCGATATCCTGGCTCATTCCTACGAGAAACATGCGCGCCGTTTCTTCCGCGATCCCTGGGCGGCCCGCAACGCCAGCATCGCGCTTGTCCTTGATCGTCGACCGGAGACGATCCACTCCTGGCTGAACCATCACACCCTGCGCGATCTGAACGAGAATGAAACCACTCTCGTCCTCAAGCTGATCGAACTGCAGCGCCAGACCCAGTTGATGTACACCTCCTGTGGTTGGTTCTTCGATGAGATCAGCGGGCTGGAAACGGTGCAGATCCTGCAATACGCCGGCCGGGCCATCCAGCTGGGCGAGGAACTCTTCGGGGAAGAACTCGAGGAGGGATTCCTGCGCATGCTGGAGAAAGCCCCGAGCAATCTCGCGCAATATGGAAGCGGCCGAGGTGTTTACGAGACTTTCGTCCAGTCCGCACGCGTGGGGTGGGAGCAGATCGGTGCCCACTACGCCATTAGCTCGCTCTTTGAAACCTACACGCAGCAGGAACGGTTTTTCTGCTATACTGCGGATCGGGAGAAATACGCGGCCTACAACGCGGGGAAGGCGAAACTCCTCCTGGGGCGAGCGCGGATTACCTCGGAGATCACCCGGGAATCCGCCGTCCTCACCTTCGGCGTCCTTCATCTGGGCGACCATCAGGTCAACTGCGGCGTGGAGCGTTTTGTCGATGAAGCGGCCGAGGAGTCGTTGATGGCCGAGGTCAGCGACGCCTTTCAACGGGGCGACCTGGCCCAGGTGATTCGCCTCCTGGATCGGCATTTTGGCGACGCCACCTTTTCGCTGAAATCACTCTTCCGCGATGAACAGCGCAAGGTGCTCAAACAGGTTCTCCAGACGGGCCTCGCCGAGGCCGAGAATGTCTATCGCCGCTTGCATGAGCAACATCTCCCCACGATGCGTTTCCTCATCGATATGGGCGCTCCCCTGCCACACATCTTTCGGGTGACCGCCGAGTTTCTCCTCAACAGCGAACTGCGCTGGGATTTCAAGGATGCCGAGCCCAACCTGGAACATATCCAGACCCTGCTCCGCGAGGCGCAGGTGCTTCATGTGAATCTGGACACCGCTGGCCTGGGCTACAAGATGAAAATGACCATCAGCCGCATGGCGGAGCGGTTTCGCGATCAACCCGAGAACCTTGCGGTGTTACAAGCGCTCGACGAGGTGGTGCAGCTGGTTGCCTCGCTCCCCTTCAAGGTCGATCTCTGGCGCCCGCAGAATCTCTTTTACGAACTCAAGCAAACCATCTTTCCGAACGTGTTGAATCGCTTCGAGGAGGGAGATCGCTCGGTCGAATCCTGGCTCAAGCGCTTTATCTCACTGGGGTGGAAACTGGGAGTGCGTGTCGTGGATTTGCAACATCGTATCAACGAGGCTCTCGCCATGCCCACGGCCGCCGACGTCGTCCGCGAAGTGCTCGCCCATCGCCGCTTACCGCGCGCCACCTATCGGTTCCAGTTCAATTCCGACTTCACCTTCCGCCATGCCCAGCAACTGGTTCCCTACCTGGATGAACTGGGGATCAGTGACTGTTACGCCTCCCCCATCTTTCAGGCGCGCCCCGGCAGCCGTCACGGCTACGATATCTGCAACCATCAACGCCTGAATCCCGAGCTCGGCACCGAGGCAGATTTCGAGGCCTTCACCAACGCCCTGCGCGAACGAAACATGGGCTTGATCCTCGATGTCGTCCCCAACCACATGGGGATTGGCCACCCCAGCAACCTGTGGTGGAACGATGTCCTGGAGAACGGCCCCAGCTCCATCTACGCGCGCTTCTTCGACATCACCTGGAACCCACCCAACCGGAACCTGGAAAACAAGGTCCTCCTTCCACTGCTCGAAGACCAGTACGGCAAGGTGCTGGAGAGCGGCAAGATCCGCCTCACATACGAGAATGGCACCTTTGCCGCCTATTACTACGAGCATCGCCTCCCCATTTCGCCGTGCAGTTACTCGCAGATCCTGCAGGAACCCTGTGAGCGACTGCGTGAAAAGCTGGGGAACGACCACCCCTCGGTGCGCGAACTGCAGAGCATCTTGACCGCGCTGAGTTATCTTCCGCCCCAGACCGAGCTCGCGCCGGAAAAAATCGAGGAGAGAGATCGTGAAAAGGAAGTAATCAAGCTGCGCCTCGGCCGGCTGGTGGCGGCCGATAATGAGGTGAAGCACGCCATCGATGCCACCGTGCTCGACTTCAACGGCAAGATTGGCCAGCCCGCTAGCTTCGATCGGCTCGACGCGCTGCTCGATGCCCAGGCCTATCGCCCCGCATTCTGGCGAGTGGCGACGGAAGAAATCAACTATCGTCGCTTCTTCGATATCAACGATCTGGCCGCCATCCGGATCGAGGATCCCCAGGTTTTCCAGGCCACTCACGCCCTGCTGTTTCGGCTCCTGGCGGAAGGCAAAGTCACCGGGGTGCGAATCGATCATCCCGATGGGCTGTGGAACCCCTCGCGTTATTTCCGCCAGCTGCAGGAGGAGTATGTGCGCGCCCGGATCGGGGTCGCCCAGCAGACGAACGGCGGCCTGGCCATTCCGGTGGAGGAGATAGCGGCTCTCCTCGATCAGGAACTCACCGTGCAAGAATCCCACGGCGGAGCGCACTGGCCGCTTTACGTGGTCGCCGAGAAGATCCTCTGCCAGGACGAGGAGTTGCCGCGCGACTGGGCCGTGGCAGGGACCACTGGCTATGATTTCCTCAACCTGACAACGGGGTTGTTCATCGACTCTGCCAACGAAGCGGCGATCGATACCATCCACACCCAGTTCATCGGACGCTCGATCAACTATGAAGAGTTCGTCAACTCGACGAAGAAAATGATCATGCTGGTGTCGCTCGCCAGCGAGATCAACGCCCTCAGCCAGTTGCTCGATCGCATCTCGGAACGCAACCGCCGCTATCGCGACTTTACGCTCATTAGCCTGACGTTTGTCATCCGCGAAATCATGGCCTGTTTGCCGGTGTATCGCACCTACATCACGGACCCCGACTCGATTTCCCTCAGTGATCGGCTCTTTGTGGAAGAGGCGGTCGAGAAGGCCAAGCACCGCAACCCGCGCACCGCCGAGTCGATCTTTGACTTCATTCGCGATACTCTGCTGCTGCGCGATATCCACGATTTTCGCGAGGAGGATCGGCCATCGATCCTGGAATGGACGATGAAGTTCCAGCAGGTGAGCGGTCCCGTGATGGCCAAGGGGGTGGAGGATACTGCGCTCTATGTGTACAATCGATTAATTGCGCTCAACGAGGTGGGTGGTCACCCCAACCATTTTGGCGTTTCACTCACGGAGTTTCACAAGCAGAACCTGGAGCGGCAACGCTCCTGGCCGCACTCCCAACTGACCAGTTCGACGCACGACACCAAGCGCAGCGAAGGTGTTCGCGCTCGCCTCACCGTCCTGTCGGAGATGCCCGAGGTCTGGCGCGACCACCTGGAACGGTGGCACGCCATGAACGAATCGAAAAAAACGCTGGTGGATGGACGCCTGGCGCCCGACAGTAACGATGAGTGCCTCCTGTACCAGACTCTGGTGGGTGTCTGGCCCGCCCAACCGCTCACCCCTCAGACCTTTCCCGTGTTCCGCGAACGCATCCTGGAATACATGAAGAAGGCGACCAAGGAGGCGAAGATCCACACCAGCTGGGTCAATCCCAACGAGGATTATGACTCCGCCGTGCGCACTTTTGTCATGGCCCTTCTTCCGGACGATCCCAACGATCCGTTCCTCAAGGATCTGCTTGTCTTCCAGCAACACCTCGCGCATTTCGGATACTTTAACTCGCTCTCTCAGACAGTTCTCAAACTCACCTGCCCCGGGGTTCCTGATTTCTACCAGGGCAGCGAGATCTGGGATTTCAACCTGGTCGATCCGGACAATCGCCGGCCCGTGGATTATGAGTGTCGTCTCCACCTGGTGCGCACCCTGCATGTGTTGATGAAGCAACAGGAAGGAGACCTGCGCCCTCTGGCGCGCGAACTGCTGGCAAACCTCTCCGATGGGCGCATCAAACTCTACGCCATTCGCCGCATCCTGGACTACCGTCGCGTCCATGCCGATCTCTTCGCCATGGGAAGTTACCAGCCCCTGGAGGTGCAAGGCACCTATCGCGAGCATCTCTGTGCCTTCATGCGCGGACACGGACAGGAGAAAATGATTGTGGTGGTGCCTCGTCTGATCTATCGCCTGCTCGATGCGCGCGAGATCCCGCCGATCGGCGCCACCATCTGGGTTGAAACCTGGCTGACGCTTCCCGAGGAGGAACGCGGACGAACCTATCGCCAGCTCTTCACCGGCGAAAGCTGGACCGTGGGAGAGCGCGATGGCGTTGTTGGACTTCCGCTGGCCACCGTCCTTGGGCAGTTCCCAGTCGCGGTCCTCACCAGCGAGAAACTCGGCTAACGCCCACGTGCCGGAACCGATTTGCCTGGCCAGCTGGGGGAGGATCGCCGCGCCACGTTCCCGTTGCCCCCGCAGCGTCTACAATGAAGAAGGACCGCTCGCCTCCCCCGGAGAAGAAACGCATGCCCGAACCTGGTTCCGAGAAACTGCTCCCCTTGGCTGTCCGTCGCGAGGGGGAGCAACAGCTGGTGATCGACTGGAACGACGGGCATCACAGTGTGTATACCTGGTCTCACCTGCGCCAGAACTGCCCCTGTGCGGGGTGTCGCGAGGAGCGTCTGCAACCACCCGATCCGCTCCGGGTCCTCAAACCCAACGAGTTGGGGCCCCTCTTTCCTACCGGAATGACGCCAGTGGGCCGCTACGCTTATAAGATCACCTGGAGCGATGGCCACGATACGGGCATCTTCACCCTGGAACAT
>JAKOSN010000198.1 GCA_029777335.1 Planctomycetota bacterium | reverse complement strand
TTCGCATGGTGGGGACCACCCCGATCCTCGAGGACAATGACTGTTCGCAGAACGCGATGGCAGGAATCGGCTGTCGCGATGGGGCGGAACCTGTGATCCGGGGCAATCGGTGTCATGGCAATACGCTGGCCGGCATCGGCTCGCGCGACAAGGCTCGTCCGATCATCGTCGGCAACAAATGCTATCGCAACAAGGAGGCGGGGATCGGCAGCGAACAGGGCTCGCGTGCGGTGATCACTCACAACGAGTGCTACGAGAACGACAAGGCAGGGATCGGCCAGCGCAGCGATGCCGACACGGTCATCAGTGACAACCAGGTGCACCACAACAAAGGGGCGGGCATCGGCTTCGAGGAATGCAAAGCAGGGAAAGCCCTCGTCTTGCACAACAAGGTGAACGACAACGAGCAAGTGGCCATCGGCATTCACGCCGGGTGGACCGTGCGTCTCACGGACAATCAGCTGTCACGCGCGGGGGGATTGCCGCCCATCGTGATGGTCTACAAGGGAGCGCGCGCCGAGTTCACCGGGAACACCCTGCGTGGCAGCGGGGTGGCAGGGATTCGCACCGAGGGAGTCGTTCGCGTGGTGAACAACCAGTTCGATTGCCCCAGCCTGCGCAAGGGAGGTCCGCCAAACTTCGCTGTCTGGGGTTTGCCGGGTGCCGACCTTACCTTGACGAACAACACCATCTCGGGATGGCGTCACGCCCTTGTCGCCGAGAAGGCGACCGTGCACGCCTGCTCCAATCGTGTTTCCAACTACTGGCAAACAGGGATGCGCATCACCCAGCCACCCACCCCGGTGATCGTGCTTGGGAATGTGTTCGAGAGCGAGTCGAAGCATCCAGGCGTCGTCCTGAGCGGCGCGCAGGGAATCGTGCAGGACAATCGTGTGGAAGCGCCGCGCAACAAGTGACACAGGCCAGACCGAGGGCGATCTGGGCGATGACTGAACCACTCCGGCTGACCATGAACGGGATCCACAAGCGCTTTGGCTCGACCCAGGCGCTGGCGGGGGTCGAGCTGGCCCTGCGTCCTGGCGAGGTGCATGCGCTGGTGGGCGAGAACGGCGCGGGCAAATCCACGCTCATGAAAATCCTCAGCGGAGCCGAGCAACCCGATGCGGGGACCATGAGCCTGGATCAGCACCCCTACCAGCCGTCGGGTCCGCTCGATGCGCGGCGGCGCGGGGTGGCGATGATCTACCAGGAACTCACCCTCGCCCCGCACCTCAGTGTCGAGGCCAATATCCTCCTGGGCCAGGAACCGAGTCGCTGGGGGTTTCTGCGCCGCCGCGAAGGGCACCAGGAAGTGCAGCGTGCCCTGGCGATGCTGGAACATCCCGAGCTTCAAGTGGCCCGCTCGGTCGCGGAGTTGAGTCCCGGAGCGCAACAGCTGGTCGAGATCGCGCGCGCCTTGCTCATGGAGGTGCGCGTGCTGGTGCTCGACGAACCCACCAGTTCGCTCACCCAGGAAGACGCCCGACGCCTCTTCGGGTTGATCCGGCGCCTGCGCAAGCGCGGAGTGGCCATCGTTTACATCAGCCACTACCTCGAAGAAATCAAGGAGATTGCCGATCGCTTTACGGTTCTTCGTGATGGCCAGAGCGTTGGCAGCGGGCCTGTCGCCGAGACCCCCGTTGAACGCATCATTGAATGGATGGTGGGACGGAGTCTGCAGGACCTCTTCCCGCGCGTGCCCCACACCCCAGGCGAGGTGGTACTGGAGGTGCGCGACCTGGTGCTGACGGGCCACGGCATGGCGCGAGAAGGCATGCATCTGCAACTCCGCCGTGGCGAAATTCTGGGGATTGCCGGCATGGTCGGCGCCGGCCGCACGGAGTTGCTGCGGGCGATCTTTGGTCTGGATCGAGTGGTTCAGGGCGAGGTGCGCGTCCAGGCGTTCGTGGGAGGGGACGGCTGGCCGCGCCAGCGCATCGAGCAAGGACTTGGCCTGGTCAGCGAAAATCGCAAGGAGGAAGGACTCGCCCTCCTCCAGACGATCGCCGACAACCTCACTTACAGTCGCCTGCGGCCGTACAGCTGGTTTGGCTGGCTTCACCTGGGGCGACGACAACAGGCGGTGCGCGAGTGGCTGCAACGGCTCCAGGTGCGCTGTTCCGGACCGCAGCAACGCGTGGGCGAGTTGAGCGGGGGCAATCAGCAGAAGGTGGCGCTGGGGCGCTTGCTCCACCAGGAAGCAGAGGTGCTCTTGCTCGATGAACCGACGCGCGGGGTGGACATCGGCAGCAAGGCCGAGATCTATCGCTTGATGGGTGAACTCGCTGCCCAGGGAAAAGCGATCCTGTTTGTCAGCAGTTATCTCCCCGAATTACTGGGAGTGTGCGATCGGCTCGCGGTGATGGCCCGTGGACGACTCACTGCTCCGCGCGCCACCGAAGACTGGACCCCGGAGCAGATCATCGCCGCGGCAACACGCTAACGCAAGCGTCAGACGCTGAAGGGCAACAAGGCGGCCTGGAAGGCGCGCACATCGGGGAAGCGATCCAGCGGATCGCGCGACAGGGCGCGATGGATCACCTCTCCCAGCGCGCGAGGAATATCGCTGCGCCGCGAACGAATTGGCACATGGCTCTCGTGCAGCACCAGGTACAGCTGCTTGGCCAGGTCCGAGGGGAGATCGTAGACGTACTGCCCCGTCAGCAGGTTGTAGAGCGTGGCGGCGGCAGCATATTGATCCACCGGCGGACGCGCCTCCCGATATTCGGTGATCTGTTCGGGCGCCATGAAGGCCACCGTTCCCCCGAAATCGCCCGTCACGGTCAATCCGCTCAGCTGCGACGCCTGATAGACGCGCGCCAGCCCGAAGTCCGCCAGCTTCACCATTTCCAGCCCATCGATTTCCGTCACCAGCATGTTCGAGGGCTTGATGTCGCGATGGACAAAACCGCGATCATGCGCGTAGGCCAGGGCATCCAGGAGTTGCCCCGCCAGGCGAATCGCACGCGGAATTTGCATCGGGCCCTGAGTGCGAACCAGACGATGGGCATCGGCCCCCTTGATAAAGTCCATGGCGAAGAAGAGCCGCCCATTGGATTCGCCGGTTTCGCGAAACGCCACGATGTTCGGATGATTGAGCGAGCGCAGAATCTCCACCTCACGCAAAAACCGTTCCACCTGGGTCGCCGAACCGGCCACAGCGGGGATGATCGTCTTGAGTGCCACCAGGCGGGCATCGAGTTTGCGCAGCGCCAGGTAGACAATCCCCATCGCCCCCTGCCCCAGCGAGCGCACCAGGTGGTAGCCCTCGACGAATTGTTCCTGGGAACGGATTTGATGCTGGCACTCAAAGCAGATGGACTGCAAGGGCGAGGAATTGCTCACCGTCGCGGGCGGAAGAATCGCTTCACACACGCGACACCGCCCGACCGGGCTGCGACTGCGCGCCGAGGGAACATTTGCCTCCTCGGGAATGGGCAACGGTTCGGGTTCGACCAGCACCGGCGGAAGAATCCCTCCCGGGGGGATGGTGACCACCGGGGCGGAGGGCGGCAAGGTGATTCCCGGAATCGACATGCCCAGAGAAGGCGGGGGCCCAATCCCTTGCGTGGCGGGAGCAGGAAGAGGCGGCGGCGCGGGGAGCGCCGAGGGAACCCCATTATCCGCCTCGACCTTGACCTGCAAAATGGTGCGCCCCGCTCGAATTTGATCGCTATCTTTCAGATCGGCCATTTCCACTTTCTGGCCATTGACATAGGTCCCATTGCGGCTCCCCATGTCCATCAACCGGCAACACGGCGGATTGACCTCAACCAGGAAGTGGATTCGGGAAAAGTAACGATCTTTCTCGGGAAGCCGAAAGTGCGCACGCCGCGACCGGCCCACCAGAAAGGTATCGTGGCCGGAGAACGAATAAACCTGGCCCTGATGAGGTCCGGCGATAACTGTTAACGTGATGCGCATGGATCCCGCTTCCCGCGACCACTGGAACGTTGAAGTGCCCCTTGAAATTCCATTATAACTGCTTGTGTGCGCCTCGCGAGAGCGGATCGATGCCTTCCGAGGATTGGCCGCATGAAGCCCTGGCTTTTGTATGGTGCAAACGGCTACACCGGCACGCTCCTGGCCCACCACGCCTGCGCGCGCGGCTTGCACCCCATTCTCGCTGGCCGGAATGCCCACGCCGTCCAGACGCTCGCTGAGTCGCTGAAACTCCCCTGGCGTGTCTTTGCGCTCGACGACCCGACCGCGCTGGCACAGGGGTTGGAAGGGATCTCCCTGGTCCTCAACGCCGCGGGACCCTTTGTGCGCACCGCCGAACCCCTGGTGCGCACCTGTCTGGCTCGGCGCTGCCATTACCTCGACGTCACCGGCGAACTTGCCGTCTTCGAGGCGCTCGCCCAGCGCGATGCCGAGGCACGGGCAGCCGGCATTCTGCTTCTCCCCGGCGTGGGGATGGATGTTGTCCCCTCGGACTGCCTGGCCCTGCACCTGAAGCAACGCTTGCCAACCGCCACCCACCTGGCCCTTGGCTTCCAGACCTCGGGACGTTTCTCTCGCGGCACCGCCACCACGGTGATCGAGAATATCGCGCGCGGAGGCGCCATTCGTCGTGCCGGCAAACTCACTCCGGTCCCAACCGCGTGGAAGCACCGCGTGATCGACTTCGGCCTGGGCCAGCGTGCCGCCGTGACCATTCCCTGGGGCGATGTTTCGACCGCATTCCACACCACCGCCATCCCGAATATTGAAGTGTACGTCCCGGCGTCCTGGCCGATGCGTGTGGGGATGCGCGCCAGCCGGTATCTGGGCTGGCTGCTCGGTTCACGAGCGGTGCAGACTCTTCTGCTTCGCCGGGTCCGCTCCGGTCCCGCGGGCCCCAGTGCGGCCGAGCGCTCGCGCGGCTGGGTGGCGTTCTGGGGCGAGGCCACCGATCCCCGAGGACGGAAAGCTGTCACCCGTTTGCTGACGCCGGAGGGCTACACCCTGACCGCGCTCACCGCCATTGCCTGTGTCGAAGCAGTGCTCACCGGCAAAGGCGCACCCGGCTTCCACACTCCGGCGCGTCTACTGGGGGCCGATTTCATCCTGGGAATCCCCGGGGTGGGACGGGTCGAGGAACCGTTAACCTGACCCGTTTCGCAACACCCTGCACACAGAGGCGTAGCGTTCTGCTGCACCCCCGCACTCTGCCCGCGCAACTGGTTCTCCTCCTCCTTCTGTCCACGACGGCCCGGCGGGGGGAGGAATTCGGTTCCTGGGTGAAAAGATCAGCCCTCCCATGAAAAAACCCTGTTCACCAGGGCAAAACCCCCTCCGGACGCGCTCGTGCGCGCCCGGACAGGGCACCAGGGATGCCGGTGAAAAGAAATCGGCATATCATTTGCTTAATCTTTTATTGTGAAATAAGATGGAGTGATCTCCCTTGAGCGCACTCCCCGAAGTGACAACCCTCCATACCAGAACCGCGAGCCCCCCCCGACGATGCTCCGCCATCCACCCCTGAGTTCGGAGCCCGCAGTCGCCTCTGTCTGCCTGGAGCAACCTGGTCACTTCCTGGCCATCACCCTGTCCACCGATCCCGTTCTCGGAAGGAGTAGTTTGTGATGCCGGCGACCCTGGCGGCGCAAGACGCGGAGAGAACGATAGCAAACACCGTTCCGCCCCGCACGCACGCCCTGCCCACCCCACCCATGATTCTGGTTGTCGATGATGAACCCGTGATCCGGCACCTTCTGCAAGTGTACCTGGAAGCGCACGGGTTTCGCACCCTGCTTGCGGCCAGTGGTAAGGAAGCACTCGCTCTTCATGACACTCACGGCGAATCGATCGCCATGGTTCTGCTCGATGTGCGCATGCCGGGGTTGAGTGGTCTGGATACGCTCACGGCTCTGCGCGAACAAGATCCGCAGATCCGTTGTTGCTTCATGACCGGCGACCTGGGAAGCCACTCGATCGAGGAACTGCTCGATTTGGGGGCTCTGCACCTTTTCCGCAAACCCTTGTTTCTGGCCGATCTGGTGGCGAAATTTCGCGCCTTCCTCGGCGTCGCATCACGTTGAAAGCGCCACACGCCACACCTCGCTCTCCCGGCGGTCCTTGCCGCGGGAGGGAGAGGGGAGGTGGGAGGGTTCACGTCCAGGGACTACCCTGGCCCCTTAGCCCGTGGTATTGAGCAAGGCAGAGGCGGGAACTGACGAGAGGGTACGAACCACCCAGCGATTGCGGCCCTGGTTCTTGGCCTCGCTGAGAGCGGCGGCGGCCACGTACTTCATCTGCTCGTAATCCACCACCACCCCGGCCTCGGCAACCGCAAAGCCGCCGCTGATCGTGATCCGAATCAGTTGATCGTTGTACGCGATCGGAGATTCCTCGACTGCCACGCGCAGACGCTCGGCAAGTACCTGTGCACCTTCGACCGACGTTTCCGGGGCGATGATCAAAAATTCCTCCCCGCCAACGCGACTCACCGCATCGACCGTTCGCACCGTGTTGACCAGGATCTTGGCCAGTGCCACCAGGACCGCATCTCCGCCAGGATGCAGATAGCGTGTGTTCACATTTTTGAAGTGATCCACATCAATCAGCCCCATGGCCAGCGTACTGGGATAACGCGCGTGGCGCTTGAGTTCCTTGCGCCCCATGTCATTGATCGCGCGCAAATTGAGCAAGCCAGTGAGCGGGTCGGTCAGCGCAAGCATCTCCAGCTTGTGCGCATGTTGCTGGAGCAGATGATTGGCTTCTTCCAGCTCGCGCGTGCGTTCGGCAACGCGCTCCTCCAGTTGTTGATTGAGGCGACGCAACTCCTCGATCAGACGTTCCCGATCCCGTTCCAGATGATAGCGATCGGCCGCATTGCGGAGGATCTGCAGTAACTCCTGGGTGTGCCAGGGTTTGAGAAGATAGTGATAAACATGGCCCCGATTGATCGCCTCAACGGCGTCTTCCAGTTCGGCGTAGCCAGTCATGAGCAGGCGAACGGTGTGGGGCGAATGCTGGCGGACCCACTCCAACAGTTGAATCCCCGAGCGGCGTGGCATCCGCTGATCGGTCAGGATGATGTGAATCGGCTGATGGGCAAACAGCGCCTGGGCCGTGTCCGCCGAGTCCGCCGTCAAGACATCGAAATCCTTGCGCAACAAGGCAGTCAGTGGCGGGAGCAGGCACGTTTCATCATCCACCACCAGTAAAGTACAACGGGGCAGTGGTGGGGAGTTTTCCATGGGAGCACCCTTGAGTCACATTCGACCCCTACCTGGGCCGGGGAGGCCAGAAGCACCCCCGTTATTGTTATACCTTACTTCTGAGCCAAAACCAAATTCGCGTTGACGACAGCGCAACCTATTTGTCAGATTACTCTTGAAACAAATCGTTTGCGCGCAACCCCTTTTCCAGAGGACGCCAAGAGAACCGCACCAGGAGAACTTCATGGGTTTTCGATAATAAATCTTGATATGACTCGTGAGGAACTTTACAATGGTGGTGGTTTTGCGGGGTATCTGGATGGACCCAACAGCGGGACGAATCTGAGAAGAGAGGCGCCTGCTCGGAAAGCGATCCTGTATGAACAGGAACCTTTCTGGCAGAAAGTGCCCCTCTTTTTCTTTTCCCGCGGAACAGACTTTCCTCGCCGCGATCAGTCCTTGTGATTCCAGGGATGGAGTCATAAACCTACCTCCTGATCGCGGGGCAGCAGGCTGTTTTTCCCGGCACGGATTGGCCGGCACACCTCGGCAACGTGGGCATTAGACTCCATTTGGTGCAGGGAACCATGGCCATGAAGCCTCGACGTCGCAAGCGCCAACCGGCGCAAGGGGATGCTACCTCCATTGCTCCCACAACCATCTTCTCCTCGGACTTGCTTACCCCTGAAGAAGAACGCGAGCTCCTCGCCACCTTCTGGGAGTGTAAAAGTGAGCTGGTCCGAGTCGTGATTCGGCATTTTCCCCGGTTACGCCAGCATCGGCCGCCGCTCGAACCCTGGCCGATGGCACAGTTCATTCGCGACCATTGCGAAGACGAAGCCCGGGAAGTGGCCCCCATTCGACGCCTCCACGATCGTTACATCCACTTGAAGCATCGCCTCGCCTCCGCCAACATCCGCCTCGCCGCCCATGTGGCCAAACGCTTCCGTCATCACGCACTCAGTTATGCCGACTTGCTCCAGGAAGCGGTCTGCGGCCTGATGCAAGCCATCGACCGCTTTGATGTTAGTCACGGCACACGCCTGGCGACCTACGCCACCTGGTGGATTCGTCAAACCCTCCAGATTGCTGTCGCTCGCCAAAGCCACCTGGTCAGCCTTTCGCCCCATCACTTGCAGGAACTCGGTTTGCTCCAGCAGGAGTCCGAGGCCCTTGCTCACGGCGGCAAGCACCTTCCCAGCCCGCAAGAACTTGCCTCCCGCACTGGCAGCAGCCTTGAACACCTCACCCACTTGCAAACCGCCACTCGCACTCCGGTTTCCCTCAATGCGGTCCTTGACGACGACAGCGATTTCAAGTTGACCGAGGCGATGCCGGACAACGAAAGCCAGACCCAACGTCAAAATTCCGAACGCCAGGAAGCTCTTCACTTCCTCATGGAGAACCTCCGCCCCCGCGAACGCAAGGTTCTCGATCTGCGCTTTGGTTTGACCGGGCACGGCACCCACAGCCTGCGCCAGATTGGACACCTGCTCCGGATTAGCAAGGAGCGCGTCCGCCAGATCCAGAACCGCGCTCTGGAAAAACTCCGCGCCTCCGCCGAACGGGTGGGTTGGGAACCCAGCCTTCTCCTCGGCTAAGCTCCTGAGTGCGTGGGTCCCGTTGTGTCCCCTGACGAGCCGCGGTTCGCCAGGGGATTTTCCTTTTTGCCCCCCCTCCGCTCACTTCTGCGCTGCCAGCAGATAGCCATGGGCTCGCACCGTCGGGAGCAGCCCGGGCCAGCGCAGGCTTCCCGCCAAGCCCAACCCCACGGGCACCACCTCGACGATCGTGAGCCCCGTTGCGGTTACCATGCGCACCAGTTCACCCCGGGTGAAAAGGTGCATCGTCCATCCGCTAATCCCCTGATGCGCAGGCAACCAGCGATCGCCCGCCTCCGCACGTCCGAACCATGCCTGAAGTGTGTTGCCAACCAGCCAGCGTCGCCCCGCCGAGGTCCAGCAATTAAACCAGCGATTGTGCCCGTGCACCAGCAACTTTCCTCCTGGCCGCAACAGGCGTGCCGCATGGTCCAGCACTCGTTGGCGATGTTGCTTGCCGTGGATCATCCCGAGGGTACTGAACAGACACAGGACATAATCGAAGGAACCGTCCGCCAACCCTTCCAGACACGTCACATTTGCCTGCACCAGGTGGAGCGTGACCCCGAGTGTCTGTGCCTTGTCACGCGCTACGCGCAGCATGGCAAGGGAGAGATCCACCCCCACCGCCCAGAAGTTCCGCTGAGCCAACGGTAAGAGCGAACGCCCCGTACCGCACCCCAGATCGAGCACCCGCCCTGGTTGAGGACAATGAAGAGCGACAAACTGGCTATCGCGCGCCAGCAAGGCCGACCCGGCCAAACTCTGATCGTAACTGGCCGCGAGGGCCGGATCGTGGGTGTATTCCCAGAGCCCACGCGTGACACCAGGAGGGAGCTGCCAGTCGGGAGGAGGGACGGAAGTCATGCGCAGTTTCCTCGCTGCGGAAAGGGAAGGCCAATCTCCCTGGGGGGAGAAGGGCTGAGCAGTGCCGTGGGAAAAAAAATGAGGAACCCGGCGCTTCCTTCTTCTTTTACCTTGACATTACCCTTTGCCCCTTTTACAGTTGGAAGCGCTCCGTGATAGGATCGGGGCTCTCGCATTGAGGAGGGGAGCCCGCCGCAACCCGCACGGATGTCCTCCTCTCGCGGGGTAACCGTATCCAGCCAGTTCGAATCCTGTGCTGGCCCCGGTGACCTGGTCCCTGTCGACTCGATGCCACTCAGGGACTTTCTCACGGCGTTGTCTCCACCACGGCAGTCCGAGTGCTTCTGGACGCACTTCCAGAAGCGGGTTGAAAGGGAGAAGGAAGCTGTGACCAAGAAAGAGATCGTCAAGCAGATTGCCGATCGCATCGGCCTGACACAGCTAAAAACCAAAGAGATTGTTCAGCTGACCTTCGATGCGATCGTGGACACACTCATCGCCGACAAGCGCATCGAACTGCGCAACTTCGGCGTCTTTGAAGTCAAGCAGCGCAAGGCGCGCAAGGCCCGCAATCCCCGTACCGGCGCCAAGGTCGACGTTCCTCCCAAGAACGTCGTCACCTTCAAACCCGGCAAGGAGATGGAAGAACGTGTGCGCCAGTTGACCGATGTCCCGGTCCTGACCGACGACGGCAATGGACTGGACGAAATGAGCCACGCCGGTCGGCGCAAAACAACAACGCCGCAGCCTTGAGCTACGGCGTTGGCCTGGAAGGTCGCATTCGGATGCAGCTGTGCGAAGCGGCTGATCCGAATGCGGCTGCGCGGCTCCTTACCGTCGCGGCCGGTTGGGTTGCATTGGCAGATCGCGGACCACCACCACCTTGTTTGCTTCCAGGTTGGGCATCTCGGTCGGGAGTTCTTCCATCTTCTGTCCCTTGACCGGCGCCGCGTCCCTGGGTTTGACGAACGTTACCGACACATATTGTCCCATCTTCAGATCGCCCCATTCCCCGGCGAACATCCCATCCTTGCCGCGCAGGCTCAGGAGTTCTTTCCGGGTCAGCGTCTTGATGTTCCCCATGTCGTCAAACTGTTGCTTGGGCGTGGGGAGCCGCACCTGGCAATCCTGGCCCATGTCGATGGTGAAGACGTACAGGTTGTCCTGACACTCCTTCATCTTGGCCAGGAGATCCTTGTAGGTCTGCTCCCGTTCCTGCCGATTGCGGATCTTGGTGAGCTGCGCCAGTTGCTTGCGGGCGTCGTTGAACCCCTGGATCATCAAGGGATTGGGACGAGCCGTCTGGGCCGATGCCTTCACCTTGATCGTCTGTTTCTGGGATTCCACCAGGGTCACCTCGCCGATGATCGTCTCGGTGCGGATCACCGGTTTCTTCTCGGGCACCGGCTTCTTCTCAGGCGCCTGCTTGTCGGGCTTCTTGGGATCATCCGCCGCGGATGTGTGCACCCACCCCAAAGACGCGCAGACGATCAGGAAGAACAGCACTCGACGCATCGCTGAGCCACCTCATCAACCAACCTGAGTTGATCGCTGCTACTTCAGCACTAGTGTATCCAATCCGCCCAGCAGGCACAAAGAGAAAATCCGACGCCCTTGCCGGGCGCGGCTATTGTTTGGTCACCGACCGGCGGGCCACATCAATGACGAAACTCTGCCCTTCGTCCTCGGTGATATTGCAGGTCAACGGGGTGTGTTGCGCATCAAAGGCGCCGCGGAACCTGTCTCCGGTGCCATTTTTCCCCAGGATCAGGCTCGCGATCGTGATCTTGTACATCCCCGGAGGCAGTCCCTCATTTGTGGGCCCATTCACCTGAAAGGTCGAGTTGCTCTTGTCGATCGTGGCGGCCGCAATCCGCGCATGTGCCTGGCTGGTGTCAATCGGCAGAAACGAGACTTGCAATTCCTCATTGGGAGCAAAGTGATACGGCCGGCCGTTCACCTGGATCACGCCCTTGAACTTCACGCCTTCATCGCTCCCGAGACAACCCACCGTCAACAGGCTGCAAAACAGGCAGGCAAACAGGAGCCAGGATGCACGCCTCATGAACAGACTCCTTTACCAGGGCTCGCGCCCGCACAGGTCCCCGGGAAACGGGATGGTTCCATGAATCACGGAACCACCCACGCGCCCCGTTGGGGAGACTTGCCCGCAGGCACTCGTTATGTGTTCAGTCGAAGAGGATCGGCAAGCCATCGGCTGGATCGATCGCCTGTTCCATCTGGCTAAACCCATAAGGAAGGGATCGCACCGAGCCATCGCAGAAGACGAAGAGGGCGCCGCCAGGGAAGGGGCCGCCCCAGTTATTCCCGTGGGAAATCCCCTCGGCATCCTGCTGGCAGACATTGCCCGCGCGACCCGATCCGCCATAGCCGCCTGTCATCCACGTTTCGTTCCAGTTCGAGGGATCATTGGTGCCATACTGCGAGAGCAGCAGCGACTCCTGGCCCGCGAAGATGGTATTGGAGCTGCCATCGGGAATGCTCTGGATGGTGCGGCGATTATCCTGTTCCCCGGTATTCCAGCTCGGCGAATTAAGCCGCACATTGATGGCGTAGTCCGTCGTCGGTCCGCTCGCCCACGAGCCGGTCCCCACCGCCAACCCCGAGCGACCCCGTCCGGGACAGATGTAGGTCTTCACCGGCGTGTTGATATTGGGGATGTTGAACAGGTTATCCTGTTCGATGAAGGGGAGGACCTGGTAACACCACGAACCCGACCCCATCTGGGTGGGATTGCCCCACCAGCCCCAGGTTCCGTTGTAGGGTAACCGACCATGGGTATCGTTGTGGTTGTGCGCTGCCAGGCCAATTTGCTTGAGATTGTTGCTCGAACTCATGCGCGCGGCGGCAGCGCGAACTTTCTGGACAGCGGGCAGGAGCAGCCCGATGAGGATGGCGATGATGGCAATCACCACCAGCAGCTCGATCAGGGTAAAGCCGCGACGATTGGAGCGGTGCGAGAGCAAAGTGCGGAGCATGGCAGTCTCCCAGGCAGGTAGGGACAGTGAGTGAGACGGTGGGACAACGCTCGCCGAACTCATCACGAGAACTTGCTGGAAGGGTGGATCGTCAATGTGGAGGCTGGCAGGTCCACTCGGTTCCCGGAGTCGGCGAGCAAAAGGGGAGGGCAGTGGGGAGGAAATATCGGCCCATTGTCTTCCTCACCCCACATTCTATGGCGCAGGCACACAAGCGGCGCACAAAAAAGATAGAAATGTCAAAATTAAGAAAAAACCCTGGAAAAGGCAGCCCGCGCTGCACAAGGGGGCAATGACATCTTTCTGTCAGTGTGTGCGGAGAGGGATGACGCGCGAAGAACCAGACCTGCTAAATAATCTTCTTTACAGAGAGGAAAAGTCAGAGGAAGGCCCCAGGAGCATCCGGATGCCTTCCTCCCCCAAGAAAGTCGCTGGCGTTTCAATTGAAGGTGATCGGATAACCATCCTGCGGATTGACGGCGTACTCCATCTGGCTAAAGCCGTAGCTGAGGGTGCGCACGCTGCCATCGCAGAAGACAAACATCGCGCCCCCCGGGAACGTGCCGCCCCAGGCATCGGTCACGTTGGTGGTGGTGTCCTGTTGCAGAAGACTGCTGCCCCGCCCCGAGCCATAGGTTCCACCCACCATCCAGGTGTAGTTGGCCGGATCCGACCCGTTGTCGCCATACAACCCCAGCGCCAGATAGGCCTGCCCCGCGAAGATGGTGTTCGAGGAGCCGTCCGAAATCCCCTGGATCGTCTTGCGCGTATCTTGATAACTCGCCACGGAAGACGTCGGATAATTCAGACGCACATTGAGGGCGTAGTCGGTCGTGGGGCCCGAGTAGGTCGCGCCCATGGTGACCCCCGGTCGTCCGCGCCCAGGGCAAATGAAGGTTTTCACCGGCGTGGTCAGATTCGGTGCGCGGAACAGATTGTCCTGTTCGATGAAGGGGAGAATCTGGTAGGCCCACGACCCCGATCCTTGCACCGTGGGAGATCCCCAGGTGGGAGAGATGCCGTTGTAGGGAAGCCGATTCATCGCATCGTTATGATTATGTGCTGCCAGGCCGAGTTGTTTGAGGTTGTTGCTCGAACTCATCCGCGCCGCCGCCGCCCGCACCTTTTGCACCGCTGGCAGAAGGAGCCCAATGAGAATGGCGATGATGGCGATGACGACCAGCAGCTCGATCAGCGTGAACCCGTTTCGCGACTTCCCAGGAGCCCTAAACAAGCGCATCAGTTCCTCCAAAGATGTCAATGCCGGAGAGGCATTATCGATCCTAGGGACCCTGATGAGCCCTGTCAACGATAATGAATAAAAATGAATGCATTTTCTGTTATGTGTGCTCAATATAATAGCAATCAATGCTCATTAATCAAGCATTTCCGAAAAGCACTCTTGTTACGCTCCCTGATCGTTAACAGATGGTGTCGATTGGTGTCCAGGTGGAGTGGGCTATTTCCCTGCGCGCAGCTGCTCCAGGGCGCGCGCAGGGCGGGGGTCTTTGGGGGCCAGTTGCGCGGCGTTGCGCAGATGACGTTCAGCTTCCTCGCGTGCGCCAACGTCCAGAAGCGTTTGCCCCAGCGCAAGTTGCACCTCGGGATTGGCGGGCAAGCAGGTCACCGCCAACCGCAACGGGGGGAGTGCGTCCCGGGGTTGGCCCAGGTCGCGCAGCGCGAGCCCCCAGAAGAGATAGGCACTCCCGTGACCGGGTTTGAGTTCGGTCGCCCGCCGGGCATGTTCGACGGTTTCCTTTAACCAGGCTTGCAGTTGTGGTGCCTCGGGGTTGGCAGCGCGCGTTTGTTCGCTCAGGGTGTACAGCACCAGGGCGAGACTGTAGTGCGCCTGCGCACTTTCCGGATCGAGTTCCACCCCTTTGCGCAGCAGCGGCAACGCCAATTCCCGATCGCCGATACGCGCCATGTTCACGCCCGCACCAACATAGGCCTTCGACGTTGGCTGTTCCTTGATCTGCGCCAGATAAATCTGCAACACCTCAGCATAGCGATGCTGATTTTCCAGCATATCGATGCGTCGTTCACGACCGCGTCGCCCCACCTGCATTTCCAGCAACCGATCCAGGAGCGGATCTGGCCAGGGGGGATCATCACTCAACTGGCTCAGTTCCTTGTCGTACCCATCTGCGTCCGCCTTGCGTTGCTGCAGCCGCGCGATGCGTGCCAGTTGAGCGGTTGCCACCTTGCGCGCGAACAAACTGGTGCGTGCCCTGGTCAACAGAGGAAGCGCCTCCTCGTCCTTGCCACGTGTCACGGCAATCAGCCCCAGGCCCAGGGCGATCCGGGGATTGCTGGGCTCTCGACGCTGTTCCGCCCGGAAGATCTTCTCGGCCTCATCCAGTTCGCCCCGATCCAGGAGCGCTTCTGCCAGTTGCAGGTGAATGGTGGAGCGATATTCGGAGGGGGTATCCCCCGCAGCGGTCACAGCCTCGCGGAGAAAGCCAACAGCCTTGTCGGGAGCCCGCTTCAGCGCGATCAGGGCACGCCCATACGGCCAGCGCGGCTCCTCGGGATCAAGCCGACTCGCCTGGGCAAAACATTCATCCGCTTCACGATCAAACAGATGCGCCAGCAGAGCGAGCCCCAGATTCCCCCACTCGGTGCCCGATTGTGGATGCTCCAGCACGGGTTTGCGGGCCGCCTCAATAGCCGCCCGAACCTCGGCATCCTCGATTCCGGTGGGGAGCGGCGGAATGGGATAAACCGGGCGTTGCCACCACCACACTCCCACCCCAATTCCTCCCAGAAAGAGCACGGCCACCAGCCAGGGCCAGCGCCGGCGTGGCGCGGGGGGGCGCGGCGGACGTGGGATCGGGGGCAGTGGGATCGCATCTGGCGGATGATGTGGTGATGTCATGGTTTACGCCCCTCTCCCCTCCGCACTTCCACCACTCGATCCACCTTCCCTCCGGGAAAGACTTCTTTCGATCCATCCGGCCAGGTGACAAGAAGCGAATCGATCTGATCAGTCCTCCCCAGACCGAAATGAGTTCCCGGAGCGCTGCTGGACAGGTAGCTCTCGGCCGGATTGTTCAGCCGCAACCACTGTTTTTCCCCTGCGCGCACCAGCACCTCTGCGCCGACGGCGTCACGTTTCCACTTCGACTCCAGGGCACGAACCTTCAACCAGTGTCCGCGCTCGGGGGCGGTGTTCTTGAGCAGGCGCGCGGGTCCACCAATGGAGGAGATCAGCAGGTCGGGCGCTCCATCATTGTTGAAATCGCCACACGCCAGTCCGCGCCCGACATTCCAGAATCCACACAAGGCCTTGTTCGACAGCGACACATCGCGAAACTTCCCCTTGCCATCACTGGTGAAGAGCTGGTTGCGCTCCGCGTACGTCTCCCAGAAACCGAGTCCGCTGTCCCGCGCTGGTCCTCCGCGAAACACGCGGCCATTCACCACAGCGAGATCAAGCGCGCCATCGAGGTTAAAATCCGCCATCAGCGTGCCAAACCCGGTGCCGCGCCATTTGCTCCCGGTCACTCCCGATTCCAGGGTCCAGTCTCGAAAATGACCGCGCGGCCCCTGTTTCCAGAACGTGTGCGTTTCGCTCCCCAGATGCGTGACAAACAGGTCCAGCATTCCGGTCGAGGCGACATCCCCCACCGCCACCCCCATCCCGGCAAACGCCTTTCCCATGGCGGTATAAGCCACTCCGCGCGAAGCCGCCTCGTCCACAAAGGTGCCATCGTGTTGATTCACCCACAGACGGTTCGGTTGCCCATCGTTGGCAACGAAAATATCGGGCCACCCATCGCCACTGAAATCGGCACACGCCACCCCCAGCCCTGGACCAGTACTCCGCCCAATCCCTGAGGCGAAACTGACATCGTCGAAACGGACCTTCCCTTCCTTACCCTCCCCCGACCCGCCTGTCCCACAATTGTGAAACAATTTGCTCGCCGTCCCAACAAAGTGACTCGGACCGCAGAAATCCGGGACCCCCTGGGGAGAAACACACTCTCTTTTCAGATCGTAATCGACGTAATTGACCACCACCAGATCGAGCCAGCCGTCGCCATCGTAATCGAGAAAGGCGGCCGACATCGCCCACAGCGGATTCCTGATCCCTGCTTCCTCGGAGATGTCCACGAATTGGCCGTTTCCCTGATTGAGGAATAGCCGTGTTCCGCCGTAGAGAGTCACCACCACATCGGGTTTGCCGTCGTTATTCACATCCCCGATCGCCACCCCATGGCAATAACCCGCCAGGTCGAGCCCTGAACCCGCGCTGATATCCTGGAAGGTGCCGTCGGGACGTTGCCGGAAGAGCTGATTCTTCTTCCCCTGCGGGCCCCCGTGATGCAGGAGATAGATGTCGAGCAACCCATCCCCATCGCAATCGAAGAACGCGCAGCCGCTTCCCATCGATTGCGGCATGGGATACTTCCCGGTCGGGCCGGGATCATGCACAAATGTCAAACCAACGGACTCCGTCACGTCGGTGAACCACACGGGTCCGCTCGGCTCCTCCTCGTGAACCTCTGCAGTGGGTGGAGCCTGGGTTCCACTGCACCCGCACAGATTCATGAGAAGCGTTGCGAAAAGAATACCCCGTGCCCCTGCAAAGTGAAGATGGCGCATGCAGAACTCGCTGAGGATGAGAGCGCGGGAGAGGATTGCCTCTACGATCAACGACGGAGAAAACACAGCGCGCGTGCGAGCCGAAAAACAACCCATTCCCGACGATTTGAGTTGTTATTCTACGAAGAGATACCCGCCGGATGCAACCAGATATGAGCAAAGTTCTCTCATTCTCATACGCGCGGTCAATGGTGCGTCGCGGTCCACCGCGCACCATCGAAACCATCCGCGCGCAACAAAAAACGCCGTCTCGCTTACCTTGCGAGACAGCGTTTTTTGTTGATCAGCTCAACGATTAATTCAGAGTAAACGGAGTGGTGTTGTTGTAATAGAGAGCACAGTTGAACGCGGTCGTTCCCGAGAAGCTGTAGGGGAGGAAGCGCACGCTGCCGTCGCAGAAGACAAACGGACAGCCTCCGCTGAACGGTGCGCCCCACTTGTCCCCCTGCCCCGTGGGGCCATCCTTTTCAATGGTCGTGCTGCCACGCCCGGTGCCACCGTAGCCACCCGAATAGATGATCTCTTCCCAGTTGCTGCCGCTGGTGTTGCCATACATGTTGGTGTCAAGGAACCCTTCACCAACAAAGATGGTGTTGCTGGTGCCGTTGGCCGCGGTGATCGCCGACATCGAACGTCGTGAGGTCACATCGTTGGGGAAGCTATCCCAGTTGATCTTGTAATCGGTGAAGGGCCCATTGTAACCCGGCGAGTTGGAACCACTGGTGCAAAACGGGTTGCGCCCACGTGCCGGACAGAGATAGGTCTTGATGCCCACCTGCGGGAAGACCCCTGAGGCGCACTGCTTGTAGAGGTTGTCCTGCTCGATGTAGGGCAGGATCTGGAAGGCCCAGCACCAGGTGGTGTACGAGGTGGTGTTGCTGCCGTTGCTCGGCATCGTGCTGCG
>JAKOSN010000197.1 GCA_029777335.1 Planctomycetota bacterium | reverse complement strand
GGATACCGACCCGGTGCAGATGGAGTTGATTCAGCACCTGGCCGGGGGAGGATTGACAGCGGGCAGACTCTTTGCGGTCGGCGATAAAAGCCAGTCCATTTATCGCTTTCGTGGAGCCGATGTTCATCTTTTTCAGGGCTTGCGCCGCGACATGCCTCACGAGGGACGCCAGGAATTGACGGTCAACTTCCGCAGCCAGCCGGCCATCCTCGATTTCACCAATGTTCTGCTCGGGCACCGCCTGACCGACTATGAACCGCTGGTTGCTCATCATCCGCAGGTTAACCCGGATCCCTGTGTGGAGTTTTTGTGGACCCGGTGTGAAGCGGACGACAATGCTGCACAGAAACGGCAACGAGAAGCCGGCACGCTGGCTCGCCGGATCGCCGCGATGGTGGAGCGCGAGAGCCTGGTCGTGGAACGCACCCCCACGGGGGAACGCCTTCGGCCCGTGCGACGTGGGGATGTCGTCTTTCTTTTCCGGGCGATGAGCAATGTGCATCTCTACGAGGCCGCCCTGCGTGAAGCGGGGCTGGATTATTACCTGGTTGGAGGACGGGCCTTTTTTGCCCAGCAAGAGATCTACGATCTCCTGAATCTACTCCGAACCCTGGAAAACCCGGAGGACGAGGTAAGCCTGGCGGGGACCCTGCGCTCACCGTTCTGTGGTTTGAGCGACGAGGCCCTCCTGGTGCTGGCCCGCTCGCCTCGTCCCCATCCGCACCCCACACCCGACAATCGCGACGCGTGGGTCCTGGAACGAGTTAGCCTGTGGCAGGGGTTACACGACGACAGGGTGAACGAGCGCCTCGACGAGGTGCAACGCCAGCGTGTGCTTCGCGCACGCCGCAATCTTGACCGCTGGCGTGGGCTGAAGGATCGACTTCCGCTCGCGTGTTTGCTCGGGGAGGTGTTCGCGGAAAGCGGCTATGATGCCGCCACGCAATTCGAGTTTCTCGGCGATCGCAAGCTGGCCAATCTGTGGAAACTGCTCGACATGGCGCGCACCTTTGATCGCTCGGGACTCTTTGGACTCCCCGAGTTCATTCGACGGCTTGGTGACCTGGTGGCAACTCAACCACGCGAAGAGCAGGCCGCCACCCAGCCGGAAAATGCCGATGTGGTTCGCCTGATGAGCATTCACCAGGCCAAGGGGTTGGAGTTCCCGGTTGTGGTCCTTCCCGATCTGGACACCACTTCACGGGGCGGCACCTCCCCGGTGGCTCACTGGGATGGCACGCTTGGTTGTGTCGTTCGTCCCCCCACCGAGGAGGAAACGCTTCCCTTCCCCGATTATGCCTGGAATCTCTGGCGGATGCGCGAGGAAATCGAAGACTGGCACGAGAGTTTACGCATCCTTTATGTTGGCTGTACCCGTGCCCAGGATTATCTGCTCCTCTCCGCCGGGTTGCCCGCATCACTCCAACCCTCCAGCACCTGGATGATCACGCTCGCCGAACGGTTCGACCTCCGCTCGGGGAACTGCCTGGTGCCCGGATTGGCGAATCCTCCACGCGTTCACCTGGGAATACCGCCAAACGAGTTGATCACCCCGCCCAGATCCAGCGCCGTTATTTCGCCGCGCAGCAGTGGAGCGGTGCTCGATGCCACGGCCGACGCAACCGCTCCAATCCCAGTGCGCATCGATCAACGCCGTGTTTTCACGGTCGCTGAACTGGAAGCGATGGTGCAGGGCACCTTCTCTCCTGAACGATCCACGTGGCACTTTGATGCCGAGGACGGCTCGGATCGCCCAGACTGGTTCGATGCACGCGAACGCTATGCCCCTCCGGCGGAATCAACTTCTCCGCTGTGGGGATTGGTCCAACGTGTGTGGGGGGGCTGGAATCTTCGCGAGGAGAATGGCTGGCGAACGCTCCTTCAGCATGCTGCGAGCGCGGGAGCTTTTCAACCAGAACACCGCCGCGCCGCCGAGGAGGCACTCCAGCGCCTGGCCCGATCCACGCTCCGGGAACACTGGGCCACGATGGCGGTGGTTCATCGTGCTCTGCCGTTTGTCCTGGAGTGGCCAACGGAGCGCGCTCCACGAGGAGTGGAACCTTCTCCGTTCATTGCCGGGTTCATCGAAGGATTGGCTCAGGATCACCAGGGGAAGTGGCATCTGTTTGGATTTACCGAGGGACCTGTCGAGGCAGGGGAGGAAAGTCGGGGGCTGCTTCACCTGGTGCGACGCCATCGACCGGGAGTGGTGTTCTGGATCCACGCAGTGAAGGAACTCCTTGGAGCAACCGTCCAATCCCTCACCTTGTGGTCGTTGGCCACGGGGAGTGCACGGGTGATCGAAAACGTGGAACGGCTGCAATCCCCGCGAGAAGTGCAGCCGTTCCTTGAGGCGTTCAACGCATTTGCTGAGCAATCCCGACCGCCCCGCCTTCCTTGAAAGCCTGAGCCCGCCAGCCGTTCTCCAGATCGTTGAGGCTCATGTTGTAGTGCTTCTTCAGCGACGCCTCGTAGCCCATCCGCAGGCCATCCTGGATAAACCGGACCAGTGTCTGTGGACCTTCCTTCTGGTTGGCCAGATACTGGCAGAGGGAAACGCTCTGGGCGTAGAAAGCGCCAACATAGCGCGGTTCGGGGTAATCGTTGAGCTGCAGCAGTTGCTGGACGCTGAAGAGCGTCTGCTCCTGACGATGGCGATCAAGGTTGCGCGTATGGCGTTCGATCTTGTCGATCGGCTCGCTCAGCACAGCGATTCCCTCGTCCGCCCAGCGTGGTACCTGGAAGGCACCAAAACGTCCCGCGAGCACGACGTGAGTGGTTTCATGGGGGAGCACGGCAAGCAACATCCCCTCGTGATCGACATGCAGATCCACACGGCGTGAAAGGATGCGGCTCCCCTCGTTCTGGATGGTGGAATGGCCCGGAGAGTTGCGCGGCACCTGGGTGGCACGGGCGTAGGCGTCGGCATCGGCGTGCAGATAGATGTCACAACGCGGATTCCAGTCCTCCGCCACCTGTCCAAACCACTTTTTTTGCATGGTGACACGAGTATGCTCGGCGATGCGCGCCACCTTCTCTGCCAGCTCACGCGACTGATTGTGGAAGACGCGGAAGTTGTTGGTCTCGGCGACGCTCCAACCTCCTCCACTCTGACCATGCCGCACCGTGACAGCGGGCTCCACGGGGGCGGCACGGTCCAGATTCTTACCTCCGCCGCGCCGATCCTCCAGGCTGGCGAGCACTGTCTTGCCAAAACCTTCCAACTTGGGAGCGAGAGCAATCGCCTGGCGCGTTTCACGGTCCATCGACTTCAAATCTTCGGCCGTCGGCTGAGTCGGCTGATTGAGGCGTTCCACCACCTGAAACAGCCGGCAGTACGCCCAGCGTTCCTGCGCGTCGCGCACTGCCTCGGGGAGAATCTGGTTCGCCTGCTGATAGAAGAGGGCTGCCTCGCGATAACGACGTTCCCGGAACGCCTGCTCGGCCTGCTCCACCAGCGTCCGTGCCTCACCAAAGCGCTTGTGATTGCTGGCCTGGAACGGATCGCCATTCAGCGTGGGCTGGGCGCTCGCACTGGCCAGCGCCGCGTTGGTGAGCGGAGTGCTTGGTTCGGCACTCTTGCCGCGAAACTTGATCGTCGGCGTGCCCTCGCCTGGCTGGGGGGTGGGAGCCGACGCCTTGACCTGCACCTGCGTGGGTGAAACACTCTTCACCCCTGTCTCACGGGCCGCCGTTGGATCAATGATCTGCAACCGTCGGCCGTACAGTTGCGCTTCCAGTTCGCGGTTGGACTGATGCAACTGCTGGACATACCCGCGATAGGCGTCTCGAAGAGTCACCAGGTATTCGCGATTCCCATCAATGCGATCCACCTGGCTTTCGAGGACCTTGACCGCGGCCTCGTACTTCCCGTGGAGGACATATTCGCGCCCCTGCTGCAGGGCGGTCTGGACAGCGAGGGAGTTGTCGAAGTGCTTGCTCTCTTCCGGAGGAGCTGCTCGGCCAAGTGATGTCGTCACCGCCAGGAGCGAAGCGCAGAGAACTGTATGCAAGCCGACCTGGGCCATGAATGCATCCTTGCTTACAGGGCCAGGGAGGGTCGTCAGCTGGCATCCATGCCAGCACTCAAGGTCAGCAGCCCGAACAGGACGGGCCTCTCGGTTGCGGGCCGAGAGGGGGACGGCTGCCGGTTCGTGGACCGCGTTCCGCAAGATGGACTGGGCGGAACGGCGCCAGGCGGATTCGCCC
The DNA here is from genome assembly GCA_029777335.1 of Planctomycetota bacterium. GTDB lineage: Bacteria > Planctomycetota > Planctomycetia > Gemmatales > Gemmataceae > JAKOSN01. The sequence continues at coordinate 13,261 of JAKOSN010000197.1, read as the reverse complement.
GTGGCGGGTCACGAACGGGTCGTACACTAGGTTGCGAACTGGAAAAAAACAAGGGGAAGTCTCGCCCTGTGCCACCGCGCGGGCGTCGATATGGAATGCGCCTCACCACCGGCAACCAGTGTCAGGCCACGGACCAGTTCGTTCCGTTTGGACCGAGGGGAGTCAGCGCCGGCGCGACGGCCTGGCGCATCACGTCTTTTCTGTCGCAGCGCACCAGCACAAGCAGGGGAATGGCGGACTGGGCGAGCGGTCCCATCTCGCTCAGAGCCAGGATGGCGCCCCATTCTGCCCAGACCTCCGAATCGCGCACCAACTCACTCAGCGCAGCGATGGCGTTCTCTGCGCGCGGCCCACTCTCAGCCATCATCCGTGCAGAAGAGCCTGCGTCTGGGGAAGCGCATCGAGCGCTTTCATGACGTGATTACGGATCCGCGTTGGCGAGCACTCAGCCAACGCGGCGCGAAAGCCATCTTCCACCAGCGAGGGAGCTTTCTGGCGCAGCATGCTCTCACTCCTGGAATTGGCCCGCCAGGGCCGAGCGGACTCGTGGCGGGTTCAATGGCGGTACAGGGTGGAACCGAGGGGTCGCACCTCACTCGACGAATTCAATCGCCACCGGATTGGGAATGATCCCTGCCTGATGAGCCTCGTCGAGAAGGCGGCGCACTGCTTCCCGACCGCGCGGACCGTAGTCAAGCGTCCATTCGTTGACATACATCCCCACAAAGCGATCTGCGAGGGCGCGATCCATATCGCGGGCATACTTCAGGGCATAGGTGAGCGCATCCTGGCGATGGTCCAGCCCGTAACGGATGCTCTCCTTGAGCAGGCGACTGATCTGGTGCATCGTTTCAGCGCCAAGATCCTTGCGGACCACGTTGCCTCCAAGCGGAAGCGGCAACCCTGTCCGTTCCTGCCACCACACTCCCAGATCGACCAGCAGATGCAACCCCTGGTTCTGGAAAGTCAACTGTCCCTCGTGAATAATCAACCCTGCATCATAGCGTCCGTCGGCAACCGCATTCAGAATCTGGTCGAAGGGGAGGACCTCAAAGGCGAACCCACGCGGCAGACACAACTTCAACGCCAGAAACGCGGTGGTGAGTGTCCCGGGGACGGCAATGCGCGCCTGCGCCAGGTCGCCCAGCCCCATCGGTTGCCGCGCGACCACCATCGGACCATAGCGATCCCCCATGCTGCATCCACTGGGCAGCAGGGCGTATTTATCGAGCAGATGCGCATAAGCGTGCAGGCTGACGGCGGTCACTTCCAGCTCGCCGCGCAACGCCCGGCGGTTGAGTGTTTCGATGTCCTGCAATTCATGGCGAAATTGCAAATTGCCCGTGTCCAGCTTGTCGTGGGCCAGGGCGTAGAACATGAAGGCATCGTCGGGATCGGGGCTATGGCCCACGGTAATCAGTTGCTTGCTCATGAAACCTCGCTCTACAAGAAGGCCGGGCGATCTCGTCGGGAGCGTGCTGCTCTCCTCCCTTTGTAAGGACCGCAATGCGGGTCGTCACGCAACGGCTTCGAGCAGGCCAGGGGGCGGTTCTGCCAACCAGCGCCGGGGAGGGGCATCGAGGGAACCAATGCCCGCCTCTGGTTTTTTGGCGTCCTGTCAAGTAAAATACAGGTGAAGACGCAAGGCCGTCTGTAAATGCTGGATGTGGGTTGACCCTACGCCACACAAAAAACAAGGAGTCCCCTCCATGACTGCAGTGCACACCGATATTCTCGAAGAAATCCGCGCTCTCAAGGTTCGCGAAAACGCCACCATCCTCGCGCACTATTACCAGGACGGCGAGATCCAGGAACTGGCGGACATCACCGGGGACAGCCTGCAGCTTTCTCGGGCGGCCACCAAGGTCGATCGCTCGACCATTGTCTTCTGTGGTGTGCACTTCATGGCGGAGACTGCGAAGATCCTCAATCCGACGCGGCGTGTGTTGATGCCCGACCTGGCCGCGGGATGCAGCCTCGCCGATAGTTGCCCCGCCGATAAACTCGCTCGCTATCAGGAGATGCTGCGAATCAACGGGCGCCATTTCCAGACCGTCACGTACATCAACAGCACCGCGGCGGTCAAGGCGCTCTCCGACTGGGTGGTCACCTCGGGCAATGCCCAGGAGATTGTGCGGCGGGTGCCGGAGGAATACGAGATCCTTTTTGTGCCCGATCGCCACCTGGGCCAGTACATCCAGGAAGTCACGGGCCGAAAGATGATCCTCTGGAATGGCTCCTGCATGGTGCATGAGATCTTCAGTGTGGGCGATCTGCTGGCCCTGAAAAAGAAGATGCCCCACGCGTTGACGATCGCTCATCCGGAATGCCCGGCGAACATCCGCGAGCACAGCGACTTCATCGGCGGCACCGAGGCAATGGTTCGCTACGTCGCCCGGATTGAGGCCCCGACCGATTTCCTGGTCGCCACTGAGGCCAACATGTTGTGGCAACTGCAAACCAAGGTACCCCGCCATCGCTACCTGCCGGTGCCCGGGATCACCTGTGCCTGCAACAAGTGTCCCCACATGGCGCGCAACACCCTGGAGAAGTTGCGCGACTGCCTGGCTCACGGCGCACCTGAAATCACCTGGCAACCCGAGTTCGATCGCGCCAGGGAAGTTCTCCAGCGTAGTTTGCTCCAGTAAGTGCACTGACATCCCCATGCCAGCGGGGAGGAATCCGGAGTTGACTCGTTCCCGGCGAGACATGAGTCAACCATTCGCTACACGGAGGTGCCTGTGCCGCTTGTTCCGCATCGCTTTCTCTTTCGCGTGGCCTATCCCTGCCAGTACGTCGCCCAGATGCCGCTGGAGGACCGCGACGAACTCCTTGATTTGCCATCGTCCTGTCAGCTGGACAGCTTCCAGGCGATGGATGGTCGTTCGCCCTTTGCCGATGTGCGGATCGCCTGGAACGAACTGGGGCTGGGCTTTCAGGTCGAGGTGAAGGGCAAGCACCAACCACAGGGGGATATTAATCGCCCGCGCAGTTCCGACGGCGTAACGCTGTGGATCGACACCCGCGATGCGCGCACCAGCCATCGGGCCAGTCGCTACTGCCATCAGTTTCACTTTCTCCCCACAGGAGGGGGAGAAGAAGGCGATGAGCCCGCGTTTGTTCAAAGCAAAATTCACCGGGCCCTCAACGATGCCCCCCTGTGCGCGCCGTCGGCGGTGCCTTTTCGGTGTCAGCGCGGACGCGGCGGCTATCGCCTGGAGGCGTTTCTCTCGGCGACGGTGCTCAACGGGTTCGATCCGGAGCAGAACCGACGGCTGGGGATCTTCTACGTCGTCCGGGATCTGGAGAAGGGCGAACAGACCCTGGGGCTCGATGCCGATTTTCCCTATGCCGAGGATCCGAGCCTGTGGAGCATACTGGAACTGGTGAAGGGAGAGAAACCAGAAACGAAGACGAGGCGTGGGGACTAACAGGCCACGCCTCGACGATCTTATTTTCCTGGGGAGGGCAGCGCCCGTGGCTGCCCCGGGAAGAGGATGCCTCGTTGTGCGACAGCGCTCGGCGACCACCTGACTTGCCCTTCACGGGATGCTGGCTCGGTGGCTTCTGGTCGCCACGAACCGATCCCCGGGCAATGCAGCTCGATTGTGTGCTGCCAGAATTCGAAAGACTCACATAACTTTGAGCAGAGACCACCTTGCGGGGAGACTCCGCTCCATCCAGCGTAGCCAGTGAAGGAAGGAGGAGAGGGACGGGAAAGATGGAAGGATGGCGCGGGGGGTCATCTCGGCCATGCCCCGATCCACTCGACCCGGTGGCAGCATGCATCCTGTGCGCTCTCGCGGTTGCCTGACCTTCCGAGGACGATCACCCGGAGAGAATCGAAGGAACGAGCGCACCCTGGCCACGTGTTGCGGCACGTTGTCGGATTACTCGGCGGGCGGGGCATCGGTACGGGGGCGCAGTGGCCCACGATAGGTGATCCGACCCTTGTTGACGTCGTAGGGAGAGATCGCCACGGTAACGGTATCGCCCGGCAGAATACGGATGAAATTCTTCCGAATCTTGCCCGCGATGTGCGCAATGATTTCGTGTCCATTTTCCAGGCGCACCTTGAACTGGGTGTTGGCGAGCGCCGCCGTCACCTTCCCTTGAACCTGGAACGCTTCTTCTTTCGCCATGCAGTCTCCTTCAGCAACGAGTTGCGAATGGCCAATCAGACCTTCGGATTGGCTTCCTGGGACAAAGCCGCCCCTTCGCGACAAGGGGCAGGATCCTTTCGACCCAGACAATACTTTCAGGGTACACGATTAGACAGGCAATTGCCAGTGAACTTGCGCAACAAGCAGGGATCGGGCGAGCCAGGGAATGGGTGCTGGCCCGTGCAGAAGAGATACAGGTGATCATACCAGGGCGCGGAGCCGTTGTCGAGCCACAAGACACCCCTGGGTGGGAAGGAGCGCGGCCAGTTCATCCAGCACGGCCTGCTGAGCGGCGGTAAACGGGATGGGAGCCCCGGGAGAGGGGGGGTCGGTAACCAGGGCATTGGCGAGCGCCTGGCCCAGTTCCGCCACCCCGGCGCCGGTGCGAGCCGCCACGCGCCAGGCGTGGGGCACCGCGTCAAGATTCCAGACCGGCGGCTGATCGATCTTGTTGATCACCAGGCGGAGGTTACTCGGGGAGGAAGTCGGCCAGACCGGAGGTGCCGAGGCTTCCACAACCCAGAGCGAGAGATCCGCCGCAGTGACTGCCGTGCGCGCTCGTTCGACACCCGCTGCCTCAAGCGCCTCCACGGTGCCATGCTGCCCGGCGGTGTCGGCGAGTTCCACCGGCCAGCCCTCGAGCGCCAGCAACGTTGTCACCACGTCGCGCGTGGTTCCAGGAGTGGCTGCGACCACACTGCGCTGGTAGCCCGCGAGGGCGTTGATCAAGCTGCTTTTCCCCACATTCGGAGGCCCTGCTAGTACCACGCGCCAGGGTTGGGTGAGATGTTGCCCCAGGCGCGCATGGCGACGCAACTCGGCCAGCTGGGCCGTGGCCGCGTTCATGTCGTTGGCTTCCAGGTGGTGGGCGAGTTGTCGCAAAGCACATTCCAGGGCACCGTGGTACTGCTCCAGGAGAATCGCCGCGGTGCGCACCGTCAGCGCCTGGCTGAGAGCCTGGAGAGCAGCCGCCTGCACCGGCGAACCCTGCGTTCGTTGCAGCCATTCCTCACGACTGCAGCGCCGCACTCCCTGTTTTTCATACAGCTCGGAGAGAAAAAGAAGCATTTCCCGCCCTCCGTGGCAGTGGATTTCGAGCAGAGGCACCGGGGTGAGCGTCTTGAGCGCCAGCACCACCTGATCGGTCATCTCGGCACCCAGGCGGCCCAACCACGTCTGCCCGGGTTCGACCGAGTCAGGGAGCGAACGTCGCTTTCCGCCCTGGCCCAGGCCCGGGGCAAAGAGGGCGCGCGTGAGTTCCCACGCCTGGGGACCATGCAGACCAAGGGTGGCGATCGCCCCGGTTCCCGCGGGTGTCAGACAGGTGATCACGGTATCAGGGGGCCGATTCATCGCCGCAGGCTCTCCACGCTGAAGAGGATGCCCGCCAGCGTCTGTTCCGGCCACGAGGTGTAGGGAAGGGGCGAGGGGATACTCTTGCCTGCCGGCGTTTCATAGAGGGCGGACGCATCGCCTCCGGTCAGGAAGAAGCGGGGCGGAACGCGCGCCTGGCGGACCAGAATTTCGACGATGCGATCGATGCCAGCGCGCACCGCGTGGAAGATTCCCAGTTGCATCGCGGCGATGGTATTCTCGCCCGGGAGCGCTGGCAGCGGATTGGGGATGGTGACGAGGGGCAAGAGCGCGGTGTGATCGTGGAGCGCTTGCGCCATCAACCGCAGCCCAGGGAGGATGGTGCCTCCCCGAAACGCGTGCTTTTCATCGAGCCAGTCGACGGTGACGGCCGAGCCGGCATCCACGAGAATCGCGCCCTGCCCCGGACTGAGATGCTTCCGGGCCGCGACCGCATCCAGCAAACGGTCGATGCCGACGTGGTCCGGTTTCTCCAGGGCCACTTCCAGAGGGAGCTGGATCGCCTTCTCCAGGCGGACAACCTCGTCGCCGCACTCGTGAATCCAGGAGGCGAGTTGCTCGGAATCTTGCGGACGAACACTGGCCAGAACCCAGGTCAGGCGCTGGCCAGGGGGGAGAATGGACGTCTGGATCCAGAGACGGAGTTGCTCCGCCCACATAGCCTCCTGCGCGGGAAGGGAAGCCACGTGGGTGATGCGATCCGCCGTGGGAGCGCACACTCCCCATTTGACGCGGCTATTGCCGACATCCACGACGACATGCGGGGTCACGGGAGAGCCTCCGCCTCGGCCTGTTGCAATTCGGTGAGCGCGATCGTGACTGCTTGAACGAGCTGAGCCAGCCCCTGCCCGGTGACCGCGGAGATGGCCAGCACTTCGCGATGCAACGCGGCGGCCAGAGTCTGGCGCACCTCCTCGCTGCCGGTGAGTTCAGCCTTGCTGACGGCGATCACCTCGGGCTTGCGTGCCAGGACGCTGCTGTAGAGTTCCAGTTCCCGGCGAATGGTGCGATAGTTGGCGAGCGGATCGCTCCTGTCGGCGGGGAGGGGTTCCACCAGGTGAACGAGCACCCGGGTACGTTCCACATGGCGCAGGAACTCGTGCCCAAGGCCGATCCCTGCGTGAGCCCCCTCGATCAGCCCGGGGAGATCCGCCAGGCAAAAGATGCGTTCCTGCCCCAGAGTGACAATGCCCAGATTGGGGTGTTTGGTGGTGAAGGGATAGTCGGCAATTTCGGGGGTGGCGCGCGATAGCCGACTGAGCAGGGTCGATTTGCCGGCATTGGGGAGCCCGATCAGCCCCGCATCGGCAATGATCTTCAATTCGAGGGTGAGCCAGCGTTGTTCGCCTTCCTCGCCCGGTTCAAACTGGCGGGGCGCCCGATTGACGGCGGTCGCAAACGCCTTGTTGCCACGTCCGCCCTTGCCGCCGCGCGCCACGATCACCTCGTCGCCCGCTTCGGTGAGGTCGCGCAGAATGTTCCCACGTTCTCGATCGTAGATGATGGTGCCTGGAGGGACGGGGATGACCAACCTTTCCCCATTGCGGCCAGTGCAGTTGGCGGACCCGCCCCGTTCGCCGTTCTCGGCGCGCCAGTGCTTGCGATTGACGATATCGGCGAGACTATCGGTGCCTGCCAGGGCGCGCACAATGACATCGCCGCCATCGCCGCCATTGCCCCCATCGGGACCGCCGCGCGGGACATACTTCTCGCGGCGAAAGCTCAGGCACCCGGCCCCGCCATCACCGCCATGCACAAATAGATCAACGCGATCGACAAACATGTCTCCATTATACAGCCGCTGCGCAGAAGGCGAGACACGTTCGCGGTTCTTTTCAGTACCCAAAGCAAGTTGAGAGGGCGGCTTCAACAACGCGCCCTCTCAACTCCGTTCGCTCGCTTTTGTCAGGCAAGAGAGCGTGAACGCTCAGTCCTTTTTCAGGGGTGGAAAATCGAGGCTTCCCACCAGGGTGAGATCACGCGTGCCCAGCCGTTCGGCCTGCTTGGGTGTCATGGTGATCGCAACCACCAGCTGGCGACCGTCCTTGGCGGCGACAAGGTAGAAGTTTTGCAGCACTTCCAGCCCATCGAGCGTCCCCTGGATCGATTGGCGATAGATCCAGCGATCTTTCTCGCTGGGCACCTCGCCGGACTGCAGTTCCTTCTGCGGTTCCCAGCCCGGAGTTTTCGCCATCGCCTCCTTGAACTCCTCGGCGGACATGTGCTTGCCATCCCGGGGAGTGGTCCAGGGAGTGATTGTCGCCTGGGCCAGGAAATCGCCCCGATCCATCAGGCGCATCACCACATGGCTGTCGGTCTGGCTGACGACCTGCCAGTCGCGGCTGTACATCAGATCGAACCGCCCCTTGCTATCGGTGAGGTCCAGTTGCACCATCTGCGGGGGCGGTGCGAAATCGGTTGGGACGGAGACCAGAGCGACATCGCTCAGCGAGGTGGGCTGCTCGATGGGGGTGCGCTTGACCGTGGTCGTGGTGGTGACGTGGGTCGCCGGGCTGGCGGGCCCCTGATCGCGCTGATCCTTTTGCTTCCACTCCAGCGCTACCAGGCACTTCTTCTCCAGGTCGTAGACCCCCTTCGCCTCGATGGTCAACTTGACAAGGGCGCCGAGGTCGATGCCGCTGGCGGTCCCGGTGACCGAGAACTTCGCCTGCTTGTCCTTGACCTCGTCCAGCTTGCAGGTGAGGGCCTGTTCGGTGAGCCCCTCAAAGTTGCACAGCGCCTGGGCGACGCTATTGGTCACCTTCCAGGTATCGCCGACGCTCACTTCCTTCCCGGGCAGCAGACCGGCCAGGTGCAGGGTGTCGAGGTGTTCGCTGGTCAACTCCAGTTCCTGGCGCGAGAGCGGACCCGTCGGCGAATAAACCAGGGGGATGTCCTTGTTCCGTTGCGCCACGATGAGTTGACGGTCCTTGCGCAGAGTCCGTTCGCCCGAATCCTTGCCGACCGTGATGGTTGCCCGGGCCTCTTCGTACACCCGGGCAGTTTTCGCCGGCAAACCCGTTGGCGAAAGCGCCAGCACGCGCTCGGGGAAGACATGCTTCGCCGAAGCGGTCAGGGGCATGGTTGCGTCTTTATCCTCGCGGCGAAAACGCATCTCGCCTTGCAGCGACATATTCAGGTCGAGACGATAGCAATCGCCGGGCTTGGCCGTTTCGCGCAGGAGGAAGTTCTGTGCCTGTGCGGCTGGAATCACCGCCGCCAGCAGCAACATCCCACCCAGGGCGCGCCACACTCTCATAGTTCACCTCCTCCATCTCCCGATCATGGGCCTGTGCAAACCACAGGCGGGGCGGGAGTCTACTGAGGAGGGTAGCTGGCGTCAACGGCGTTTCTGTGCCAGCATCGCCGGGCCTTCTCGGGGGTTTCCCCCTTGTCTGTCAGGGTGCGGCCCTTATATGGTAGAAGGAAGAAAAATTAACGAGCAGGTAAGGAAGGACCCCATCGTGGGGTGATAGGCAACATGGACGCAGCGCAACCTCTCGGCGGGGACTCGCCGGACATCGTGTCACATTCTCCCTCCGCCCCCCACCTCACCGTGGAACAAGTTTTCCACGACTACGCGCCGCGCGTCTACCACGTGGCCCGGCGCATGCTGAGTAACGACCTCGATGCCGAGGACGTGACGCAGGATGTCTTCCTCCAGGTGGCACGCAAACTCCCCACATTTCGCGGTGATTCTGCCTTTCCCACCTGGCTGCACCGCGTGACCGTCAACGCCGCCCTGGCGCATCGGCGCAAACGCGCGGTCTACGAGGGGCTTTACGTCTCCACGAGCGAGCAGGAGTTTCTTGAAGAAGGCCAGCGCCCGGGGACGGCTCGCCCCTGGGTGAGCCGTCCCGAGGAAGCGCTGCTCGATGGGGAGATTCGCCAGGTGATCGAGAAGGCGATTCGCCGCTTACCCGAAACCTACCGCGAAGTCTTTGTACTCGCCGACGTGGAAGGGCTCTCCAACGCGGAGATTGGCGAACGATTGGAGTTAGGCCTGTCCGCCGTGAAAAGCCGCCTCCACCGCGCCCGCCAGCTGATGCGCGAAGCACTCACGCCGTATTTCGAGGGAAGCACCGTTTAACGGGCGAGTTCCCTCTGCCCCACCTCCGCTCCCTTGGGCGTGGTCACAGCGCCCCCTCCGTCCCCCTCCGCCAGCAGTGTGCTTGACAGGTTTGGAATCTTCCTCCGCCCAGGAGGTGCAAACCGTGTCGCCGCGCTAATGGTGCCATTCCAGCGACGATCAGGTCCGACGAAAGCGTCTGCCCCGCCATCGCCCCGGTGTGGCCTCGTGGTACTTGACCGATCGTCAGGGCACCGTCCAGGGCAACACCGATGCCAGTGGGACACTGAGCAACAAGAACACCTACGATGGCTTTGGCGCACGCACCAACCAGACCAACGCCAGCGCCTCCGATCGCTATCTCTACACCAGCCGCGAACTCCAGGTCGATAGCGGACTCCAATACACCCGCGCACGCTGGTATGACACCCGCACCGGCAGTTGGACCACCATCGACCCCAAGGGCTTTGATGCAGGGGATGATAATCTGTATCGCTACGTCAAGAACGGGCCGACGAACGCGACGGATCCGAGCGGGGAGTATCTGATCGCGGAAAACGAAAAGGCACGAGACGACGCGATCGATATTCTCCTCGGGAACTCCGCCGAAGGAAAACGGAAGTATTGGGTTGGCCAGGCCACGGTGCGCTCGGCGCGATTACCGGATGGGAAATATGTCATCTGGACGAGCGATCTCCTGGGCACCGAAGGAGGTTTCCGACTCAGTGACGCCGGCAAACGCGCAGGTTTTGACCTCCAATGGCTCGAGAAGACGCTCTCAGCAGCCCACGATCCGAACAAACACGTTCTCATCCGAGGCAGCGACACGAGTTGGAGCGAATATGGGCTCAGAGACATTGCAGGTCCGTTTGCACACCCCCCCTACGGCGGCGAAGATCGGAGGGCCAGCGTCTGAAGTCTCCCCGGAAGGACCCCAGATCCAAGCGATCATCGCACGCTTCGAACAGGAGAGGAGTACGCGTCTTGATTGGCGTGGGAGGATGCAACAGACAGAGGCGCGAGTGGCGTGGTTGGTGAATGACCGAGCAGAGCGCCTGCGGCTCGGCCTGCCTACCAACGACCCGACACCCGGAACGCCACCGTACGACCCTGCTCAGGCAGCAAAAGTTGCTGCTCAGGCAGTGAAGGATGCACGCATCGCTCGGATGTCTCCTGGGGAAAAATTGGATGAAGCGTTTGGACGTGCGTTCGATCGAGTTGGACCCGCATTCCGTCACAAGATTGAAGCACTGTGGGAGAATAAGTGGTTCGTGGCGGGATTGTCCCTGGGTTTCATCGGCGCCCACTTCTTTGGTCTTGGGGAAGCGGCAGACGCTGTCGGACTGCTGTTCCTCGCGCATGAGTCTTTCGAGATTAGCTTTGATGTGCTTTCGTTCTTCGAGGTGGTCCATGCCACCACGGATCAAGAAGTGGAGAAGGCTGCGGATGCCTTGGCTCGAGCAGCGGCACAGGGTACAATCGATCTTGTGCTCGTCGCCGTGACCTATGCCGCGAAGCTATCCGGAAAACGATTGAAGGGGTGGTTGGGACTGAACTGCTTCCCGGCTGGAACGCTGGTGGCGTGTGCGAATGGGTTGAAGAAAATCGAGGAGGTAAATGGGGGAGAAGCGGTTTGGTCCTATGATTTCACGGCCGGGGAGTGGGTACTCCGACACGTGGAGATGACGCACACCGGGATCTTTTCCGGACAGTTTATCACCCTCCAGTTCGAAGATGGGACGATCCTGGAGGTGACGGAAGACCACCCGATCTGGGTGACGGAGGGAGAGAACCTCGACGCGCGGGCACCGCTCAAGTTCCACGACGCCTATGAGGAGAGCGGCTTGTCCTTGCCGGGGCGCTGGGTACACTCCCAGGAGTTGCAGGTTGGCGACAAGGTGTATGTGCGGAGCGGCAGCCAGTTACGGGTGGAGAGGATCACGATCCGAGAAGATCGGGCTCCGGTGTACAACCTGTCGGTGTCTGGACTGCCGTACTATGCAGTCGGTCCTCTCGGGATTCTGGTCCACAACTCGGAAACCATCCCCACCGGAGAACCGCTGGAACCTGCTCCAACAGCACCGGCAGTCCCAGCCATCCGGCTGCGCCCAGGAACGACGATGGCGGAGATACTTCAAGGCGTTCCAGATGACGCAATGATCCATCTGACACGTCAGCCGAGTGTCGGCCCGATTGTACGGTCTGGTGGCATCGAGTACGGGTCATCGATGGTGCGTGCAGGTGATGTCCGAGGGATGACGTTGCAACAGTTCCAACGAGATGTCGTTGGGCCTCTTGCTGAAGCGAGAGCGGCGGATGCCAACACGTTCCTGATCGTTCATTCCAATAATCCCCAGTTCGGGACAATGCGTCCTTGGCCTCGCCCGAACACTCCGCTTCCAGGGACAAACGTGCAAGAGTTCCGGCCCACCAGCCCCACGAACATCATGCCGAATGACATCATTGAGGTGCAACCGCCAGCCCCAAGGTGAACATGCTCATGACAGAGCAAAAGATGGAAGAACTCAAGGCCAGGATAATCGTTGCGCTGGGGAGCGACTCCCTTCTTAGCCCATTCTGGTCAGGCAAGCCAGAATGTGATGTTTTCCCAATAGAGGGGAACGACGGCCTGAAGTCGTTGCTGGTTACAGTGTTCTTGAAAGAGAGCGTGATTAACCGGGAAACGGTTGGGAAAACCGTCAACCGAATTGCAGAACTGGTCCGACCTCAGATGCAACTGGTACAAGAGCTTCGTCAGTTGACAGGGTGGATCGGTGGAGGGGACAGCAGTGAGAGGTATTTCCGGGTTCTACGATTTGCTGTGCTGAAAGAAGCCTTGGAAAGCCCAACGCTTCAGTCACTACCACAGCACCTACCCGACGAGTATTTCAATGAGGGAGGTGTCTCGTTCCTTCGATATTGCCCATTGTAAGAAACTCCGCCCGACCCATCGCTGGAGTCCCAATCAAGAATACAAGCCGGGGTAGCTACCACCCCGGCCTGATGGGACCAACTCCCAGGATTCTTCATCCGAATTAAAGCCGACCAAATAATGCTACACGACCGGCGTTGAACTCGTCTGCCAATAGGCCGCAGCCGGTGTCGGCTCAGGCCACGTCCCTTGCCGGCCCCAGGGCCTTGTACACCGACTTGCGGCTCAAGGCCGACCAGCCGGGCGATGGCGGCGATGGGCTTGCCCTCGGCGTGAAGGTGGCGGATCAGGGCTTCTTTCTCCGTTGTCAGGCGGATGCGAGTGCCGGGCTTTCTGCCGCCCCAGCGTTTGCCCTCGGCCTTGGCCCTGGCGATGCCGGCCAGTGGACGACCTGAATGGAGGAACGCGCAACGTCAGGCGGCACCTTGCTCCTGCGCGCGGAGGAGAAGTACGACGCCCTGGGACGACGCATCGAGGAAGCCCGCTGGACCAGTGCCACCGGAACCGTCACCACGCGCTTCACCTACCAGGGCGACAACGTCTGGGCCGATCTCGATGGCAGCAATACTCTCACCGTGCGTTATGTCCGTCCCGATGGCGTCGATGCATTGGGAGCGCGCATCAACGCCGCCGGAGTGGCGTCGTGGTATCTGACCGATCGCCAGGGGACCGTCCAGGGCAACACCGATGCCAGCGGCGCACTGAGCAACAAAAACACTTACG
>JAKOSN010000196.1 GCA_029777335.1 Planctomycetota bacterium | reverse complement strand
CGAGGTGTTTGTCGCTCGGGATACCGAACTCAAACGTGAAGTGGCCCTCAAGGAAATCCAGGAGTGTCATGCCCACCAGCCGGAAAGCCGCGCGCGTTTTTTGCTCGAAGCCGAGGTCACCGGCGCGCTTGAGCATCCGGGGATTGTCCCGGTCTACGGGCTGGGCACCTATGCCGATGGCCGCCCTTTCTATGTCATGCGCTTCATCAAGGGAGACAGTTTGAAGGGAGCGATCGCCGCCTTCCACGCGCAAGAATTCAAGGGCCGCACGGATTCCGAGCGCACCTACGCCCTGCGCCAGCTGCTCGGCCGTTTTGTCGATGTCTGTGAGGCAATCGCCTATGCGCACAGCCGAGGGGTTCTGCATCGCGATCTCAAGCCGGGCAATATCATGCTGGGCAAGTACGGCGAAACGTTGGTGGTCGATTGGGGCCTGGCCAAGGTGGTCGGGCAGACCGAGGTGGGACGGACCGAGAGCGTGGTGCGTCCTTCCGGCGAATCAGCACTGACCCAGACCGGGAAAACCCTGGGAACGCCGGCCTACATGAGCCCGGAGCAGGCGGCGGGCAAGCTCGACGCGATTGGCCCCTGGAGCGATGTCTACAGCCTGGGAGCAACGCTGTACACGCTCCTGACTGGGCTGGCTCCCTTTGTCGAAAACCATGTGGGCGCGTTACTCGCCAAGGTGGAACGTGGCGAGTTTCTCTCCCCGCGCACGGTGAACACGCGCGTACCGGTTGCTCTGGAGGCGATCTGTCTGAAGGCCATGGCGCTGCGGCCCGCGGATCGCTACGCCTCGGCACGCGATCTGGCCGAGGAGATTGAACGCTGGCTCGCCGATGAACCCGTCCAGGCCTATCGTGAGCCGTTCCGGGTTCAGGCGGGGCGCTGGTGTCGGCGCCATGCCGCCCTGGCCACCGGCACAGCGGCCTTGCTGGTCACCGGGTTGATCGCGGTCGCTGCCAGCGGGCTGTTGCTGGGGCAGGAACAGGCCCGAACGTTGAGCGCCCAGCAGGCCAAACTGGAGCAACAACGCAAGGCACGCGAGGCCCAGGTCAACACCTTGCTCGATGCGGCGCCCCAGGCCGTCCCGGCGATTCTCAGCGCCCTCCAACCGTATCGCGACGAAATCCGTCCCGTCCTGATCCAGGTTGTCCAGCAACCGCGGCCCGAGGGACCGACTGCGGAGGCAGCGCGTGTGTGGCGCCAGCATCGCGCCCGGGCCGCCCTGGCCCTGTTGCCTGATGATCCCGGCCAGGTGGCTCCGCTCACCGAGCGCCTGCTGGAGGCTGAACTCCACCCCGCCGAAATGTTGCTGGTCCGCGACGCCCTGTTGCCTCACGCCGCCACATTGAAAGACCATCTGTGGGAGCGGGCCAGAATAGGCAGTTCCGAAAGTCGCTTTCGCGCCCTGGTGGCGCTGGCAGCTTATGATCCGGAGAGCCCCCACTGGACTCGCCTGAGTGAAGCGACGGTGAACCTGCTCCTGGCGGAGAATCCTTTTTATCTGGGCCTGTGGGTCCAGGCGCTCCGCCCGGTCCGTCAGGGGTTGCTCCAACCGCTGGGAGACGTGTTCCGCGGCAAACGCCTGGAAAAGTCTCGCGTCGTGGCCGCCAATGTGCTCGCCGATCATGCCTTCGATCGCCTCGATGTGCTGGCAGAACTGATCCTCGACGCAGACCCGGAGCAATACGCGATCCTGCTCCCCCTCCTGCAGCGCTTTGGTGCCCAGGCCGTCGCCCAGTTGCAAAAGGAGTTCAACCGCGTTCCCACCTCCTGGAGAGATCCTCCCCTCGATCCGACCTGGGTGATGCCAGCAGAACCCTTGGTGCGCGAGGTCGAGAACGCAGGCGGACTCTTCACCGAGCGCTTCGCCTTCTGTCAAACACTCCCCCTGGCGCGACTCACCGCTGTCACCGAGGGTTTGCGGACGTATCACTTTCGTCCTCTTCGGGTGCGCCCCTGGACCGAGGGCGCGGAGGTGCGGGTCGCCGTCGTGTGGACCCGCGACAATCGCACCTGGCGCCTTTCCACCGGGCTGCCCGCGGCAAAGGTCACCGACCGGCCCGTGGGAATGACCCCGGCTGATCTCGCTGGCTATCCAACCGGAGAGGGGGTGCGCTATCTCATTCTGTTTGTTGCTCCCCGGCCCGGTGAGGAAACCGTTCTGCAGGTTGGCCTGTCGGCAGAACAGTATCAGAAAACCCGGACCACATTCTCCCGACAAGGCTTTCTCCCCGCCACGATGCAGCAACTGACTGACGCCACGGGGAAGGAGGAGTATCTCGGTCTGTGGTGGAAGGACAGCGACCGGCCGTTCGAGGGCGAGGTCGTCCTCCATGAGGAAGCTGCTGCCTACGCGGAGCGCGTTCGCGCAGAAGAACTGTTACCCCTTGATGTGGATCTTCAAAGATCCGAGAAGACGCTTCGCTACGGCTCCGTGTGGCGTGACGATGGCAGCCGCCAGGCGAGGGGATTGCAGGGATTGTCCCCCGAGGCCCACCTCAGACGCTGCCGCGAACTCCTCTCCCGGAGCTACCGTCCCGTGGCCCTTTCCCTGGCGCTCCACCCCACAACCCGGCGTCCGATCGCCGCCTCGGTGTGGCATCGCCCCATGACGCTCGATCCGGACAACCGCCTGGCGCGACGGCAAGCGCAGGCGGCGATCACCCTCTTTCACCTCGGCGAACGCGAGACCGCCTGGCAGTTGCTCCGGCACACCCCCGATCCGGAGACACGCTCGCAATTGTTGTGGCGACTCAGCTTGCTCAAGATCAACCCCTTGCGCCTGATCGATCGTCTGTCCCAGGAGCCGGATGTCTCCACCCGACGCGCACTCATTCTCGCACTGGGCGATTACAGCGAGGAGGATCTCCCCGACGAACTCCGCGGTCCCCTGGTGACTCGGTTGCTCACGTGGTATCGAGACGATCCCGATCCTGGCATCCATGGCGCGATCGACTGGTTACTCCGGCAGAACCAGGAAGGCCCGAGCGCACGCCCACTTGACTGGGGACAACGGCAAGCGCTGGAACGCCTCGACCAGAAATTGCGGCAACGCGATCCTGATGGCAAACGTGGCTGGACACTCAATCAGCAAGGGACGACCTTCACCATTATCCGTGGACCGGTGGAGTTCCGCATGGGCTCGCCGCTGTGGGAACCCGACCGCGACTCCGACGAAAAACGCCACTTCCGCGTGATCCCACGCACCTTTGCCCTGGCCACCAAGCCAGTGACCGTCGCTCAGTGGCAACAATTCCTCAAGGATCGCCCACAGGTGACACACAGTTACACCAAGCGATACAGCCCCGATCCCAAAGGGCCAATTGTTGGATTGACTTATTACGAAGCGATGCAGTATTGCAACTGGCTCTCGGAGAAGGAGGGAATTCCAAAGGAGCAATGGTGCTATCCGGAGAAGATCGCCGAAGGGATGCAGCCTTACCCGAACTATCTGCACCGCACTGGCTATCGCTTGCCCAGCGAGGCAGAGTGGGAATACGGCTGCCGCGCCGGGAGTATCACCCCGCTCTTCTACGGTTCCTCGGTGGATTTGCTCAGTCGCTACGCGTTCTATCAGAATAACAGCCAGGATCGTGCCTGGCCCGTCGGCCAGAAACGGCCCAACGATCTGGGGCTGTTCGACATGCATGGCAATGTGCTGCAGTGGTGCCAGGATGCCAACCGCTCCTATCCCACCGGGCGCAGCGAGGATCGCGAGGATACAGGAGCTATCACCGATCGCTTAACTCGTATTTTGCGCGGGGGGTCCTTTAGCAGCAGTGTGCCGTACCTGCGCTCGGCCGATCGAGGTGGCTACCGGCCGTCCTTCCGCAGTTACGATTGCGGATTGCGTGTGGCGCGCACAATCCCCTGAACACACGGATGCCTGGACGTACAGGGACAACGGCGTTGCGACGAACCGCGGAAAGCGCAATCCGCCGCCGGAGAGGAGCCCATGGAAGTCAACTTGCCGAACAAGATACGGGTGGCGGTGGTACAGGCGGGAGGTGTGCTCTTTGACACGCCGCGCTCCCTGCAGAAGCTCGCCGATTGGACCGCCGAGGCCGCGCGCCAGCAGGCACAGCTCGTCGTTTTTCCGGAGGCGTTCCTGGGGGGCTATCCCAAAGGACACGATTTCGGCGTGCGCCTGGGGCTTCGCACTTCCGCGGGGCGCGAGACCTTTCGTCTGTTGTTCGAGAACGCCGTGGAGATTCCCGGTCCCACAACTACTTTTCTTGCCGAGGTGGCGCGAGCCCAGAACGTTCACCTGGTGGTGGGGGTGATCGAGCGCGACGGAAGCACTCTTTACTGCACCGCCCTGTTTTTCAGCCCCAACGGTGCCCTCCTGGGCAAGCATCGCAAACTGATGCCAACGGCGCTGGAACGCGTGCTCTGGGGGAGTGGCGATGGGTCAACGCTCCCTGTGCTGGCAACCGCGCTCGGCAAACTCGGCGCGGTGATCTGCTGGGAAAATTACATGCCGCTCCTGCGGACGGCGATGTACGCCCAGGGCATCGAGCTGTACTGCGCCATCACGGTTGACGATCGCGAAACGTGGGTGCCAACGGTGCGTCACATCGCGCTGGAAGGGCGCTGTTTTGTGCTATCCGCCTGT
>JAKOSN010000195.1 GCA_029777335.1 Planctomycetota bacterium | reverse complement strand
CCACCCACCCACTCGCTGGTGCTGGCCAACTTCATCGCTGGGGTGGAGCGGTGTGAACCCGGCGATGGGGTGGTGCCCTATTCCAGTGCCCATATTGAGAACGCCGATTCGGAACTGGTGGTGCCGGCCGAACATACGGAAGTGCATACTCATCCGCTGGCGGTGCGCGAGGTGCGACGGATCCTGCTGGAACATGCTCGTCAGGTGCGCGACGGAAACTTCGTAAGATAAATGAAGTTCCCCCGCTTTCGCCCTCGGAGACGAGAAGCACCATGAACCCCATCCCGCAGACCAACGCCTCCTCGCCGAACCACACACCAACCACCGCCGCCGTTCTGTGGGCGCTGGTGCGGCAACGCTGCCCGCGTTGCTGTCAGGGACGGATCTTCAAGAGTCTCTTGGCGATGAATGATCCCTGTCCGGTGTGCGGAATGGTTTTCGAGCGTGAGCCGGGCTACTTTCTCGGGGCGATGTATTTCAGTTATTTTCTCGCCGTCCTGCTGATGGGCGTGTTTTATCTGGTGGTGCGCGTCCTCTTCCCGGAGATGGATACGATCGTGACGGCGCTGGTGGCGGTGTTGCCCTACCTGCCACTGGTGCCGTTCGTGTTCCGCTACTCGCGCGTGATCTGGATCCACTTCGATCGCTGGGTTTCACCGACCGAGGTTTCTTCCCATGACGGCCACCTGCGCTGGCGTGACCGCGAGGAACAGCGGAAAGAGCGATGACATCTCAGTTCCCGATGCTGGCACCGTAGGGAACGCCCTATTTCCACACCTCCACGGCGGAGAGCAACGCGAGAAAGGAAATGTTGCGACGGGTGAGGTCGTTCATGGGCAAAGCTCCCATCCGGGGTCCATGGATGTCAGCCCGATGTCACTGAATTCGGGTAACTTCTGCGCTGGGAAACGGATGGTAACTTAAGGCAGAAGGCGAGGGAAGAAAAAAACTTCCCTCGCCTTCTGGGTGGTCTGTCGCTGTCGAGCAGGAACTGGCTCAGGGCTTGGTGGCCAGCTGTGTCGTGCCCATGTCATAAGCGAGCAGGGCGTTGTACATGGCGTGGTAAGCCGCCTCGTCGCCGGGTGTGGCGGCCACAAAATGGAGCCCGTTTTTGCGGAAGTATTCGACCAGTTCGCCGACTGTCTTCCCCTGGGCTGCCCATTTGCGGGTGAAGAAGTTGGAGACATTCGGATCCTGGAGCGCGGTCATGGCATCGTCCAGGAAGTTCAGGTATCGGCTGCCGGCCATGAACTGCTGAGGCGGAGTCGTGGCCACCGAGGCATCGAGGGTTGCACGCATCGTCTGGAGATCTTCCAGCATTTCCTTGATGCGGCTGCCATCCACGCGATTGTTGAATTCTGCCTGCTTGACTGCTTCCGGAGCGTGCATCTCAAACCGGGTGCGTGGCTTCTCGTAGGCCGAGCCACGCAGCACGAGCGGCCAGTCGAGTTTGCCCTCGTTCTTGAGCATCCCGATATTTCCACCCCGTCCTCTGCCCCCCACATTGATCTTGCGGAGCACCTCGTCGTCGAGATTGATGCTTGGTCCTTTCACACCCTGCGCCTGCATTGCCGAGGCGTGGGCGAGCAGATCGTTGAGCGAACGGCCCGAGAGAATTTCGGTCACAGGCGGTTGCTTCCGTGCCCGAGCCAGCGCCTGGTCGCGTTCCTTCTGGCGAATCTCCTCCAAGGTGGGAAACATTGTG
>JAKOSN010000194.1 GCA_029777335.1 Planctomycetota bacterium | reverse complement strand
CGTCGACTCAACAAGAAATCACGTGTCGCCTCGGCCTGCCGCACGCCGAGTCGAGCCAAAGGCGCGTTGTGTTTGCGCCCCTGCAAGCGCGCAGGGCGAGCCAGATTGGCCTCGGTCGCGCCATGCCGGATGAGATAAAGGAGCGTCCTCTGCTCTGCACTCTTGCCCATATTCCGAGTCTCCCCAGGTAGGCAACGGCTTCCCTGCCGCTCGACCGCGGGGTTTCCTGTGTGGATCGCCGCACGGAATTGAATCGGATCATGCGCCTGGGGGTTGGAAAAAACAAGATCTCCTTGCGGGGGCCACCGGCCCTCGTTTCTGCTATGATCGTGCTCAGGATGGCACTGGCGGCAAACTGGGTAATGGCATGACACCCCCGCTCCTCGAAGTTCGGCACCTGGCCAGGGATTACGGCGCGATGCGCGCCCTGGCCGGGGTGAGCTTCCAGGTCGAGCCGGGCGAGATCTTCGGCCTGCTCGGACCGAATGGGGCGGGAAAAACCACCCTCCTGTCGATCCTTGCCGGGCTGCTTCGCCCGACCAGCGGAGAGATTCTCTTCGACGGGCAACCATTGAGTGGCACCAGTTTGGAGCAACGCCGTGCCATTGGCATTGTCCCGCAAGATCTGGCACTCTATGCCGAGTTAAGCGCTCGTGAAAATCTGCAATTCTTTGGCAGCCTCTACGGGTTGCGCGAACCAGCGCTGAGCCAACGCACCGCTACCATTCTCGAAGCCATTGGGCTGGCGGATCGCGCCAACGACCGCGTGCGCACCTTCTCGGGGGGGATGAAACGACGCCTGAACCTTGGTGCTGCCCTGGTGCACGAGCCGCGCTTGCTGTTGCTGGACGAGCCAACCGTGGGCGTGGATCCTCAATCGCGCAATCACATCTTCGAGGAGGTGCGGCGCCTGAACGCTCAGGGAATGACCATCGTGTACACCAGTCATTACATGGAGGAGGTTCAGGCGCTCTGTCGCCGCATTGGCATCATCGATCACGGCCAGTTGATTGCTTGCGACACCCTGGCGGCTCTCCTGGCTACCCTCCCGGGGCAAATCCATCTGCACGTCGCTCAGATTCCCGACGCCTTGCCTGAACGCCTGGCTCAGCTGGCCGACATCCAGCTCAAGACCGAAGGCGAGATGCGCTTCCTCCTGGAATGTAGCGACGTGAAGAACACTGTGCTTCGCCTGGTGGGTGTGCTCAATGAATTGCAGGTCGAGATCACCGCGCTCGAACTGCGTGAACCGAGCCTGGAAGGCGTGTTCCTGCACCTGACGGGGAAGGCTCTGAGAGATTGATCACCATGGTTATCTGGACCCTCGCCAAGAAAGAACTGCGTTTGCTGGCGCGTGATCGGTTGTCTCTGCTGATCCTGGTGGGGATGCCGTTGCTGTTCATTCTGTTGCTGGGGATGTTGCTCGGAGAGGGATTTGGACAGAAGACCGAGGATTCGCTCCGCGTTTCGCTGGTCGATCTGGACACGGGCTTGCAGGATCGCCACGGCTTTCCGGGCGGCCCGGAGGATGAGGGGAAGTGGTCGTCCCTGGTCCAGCGCGATCTGCGGGAAACCTCGCGCATCCGGGTAGAGCTTGTCCCCACGGAGGAGGACGCGCGACGGCTGTGCAGCGAGGGGAAGCGCCCTGCGGTGGTCGTTTTTCGTCCCACCTTCAGCGCCCAGATGGCCCGGTGCTCCTTTCTCGCCGATGGCATCAACCCGTTCTATCGCGACGGCGTGAATCTCAAGGATATCCACGTAGACATCATCACCGATCCGGCCCAGCCGATTGGCGCGTCGGTCATCAATCAGGTGGTGCAGGTGACGTTGATGCGCGTGATTTTGCCCTACATGATCGGGCAGGCGTTCGAGAAACTGTCCTCGCCGGAGTTCATGACACTCCTGCTCGATTCGGTGCCTGGCGCACGGCTCTTGCTTCCCGAGCAGGTCAGGAAGGCGCTGGGGCCGGGGATTCAAAAGTCGCTCAAGGGGTTGTTCCCGCGCTACAACCTCACCGGGAAGACCTGGGCGGATCTGACCAAAGCGCAGAAGACCCCGACGGGAGCAGTCGCCAGCACCAGTGTCTACGTCGAAGAGAGTGGCAGCGGACCGATCAAGCGGGGGGCCTTTATCTATCAGATCCTGGTTCCGTCGTTCACCGTCCTCTTCACGTTTTGCCTGGTGTTGCCGGTCGGCTGGCTCTTTGTGACCGAACGGCGTCAGGGCACGATGCAGCGTCTGCGCGCCGCTCCCATCACGCGGAGCCAGATTCTGCTGGGCAAGTTCCTGGCGTGTTATCTGATCTCGGTGGTGCAAGGAGTGATTCTCCTGCTGGCGGGGAAGGTGGTGTTTGAGATGAACTGGGGGCCGCCCGACTGGCCGCTGTGGAAGCAGATCGTGGGGTTGACCCCGGTGATCCTGACCACGTCGGTGGCGGCCATGGGGCTGGCCCTTCTGGTGGCCGTGGTTGCGCGAACCGAGATCCAGGTTGCCCTGATCGGCGGGCTGGTGGTGCTTTTGCTCGGGTTGATCAGCGGATGTTTGATTCCCCGGGAATTGCTCCCTGAATCGATGGTGGACCTCAGTCATGTTACCCCGCATGCCTGGGCGCTCGATGCCTATCGCCAGCTGCTGATCCGCCCCGAGCCTGGGTCCACCTGGACCCCCAGCGTGTTCGTTCTGGCCCGGTCGTGTGGAGTGCTCCTCGCCTTCGGTGTGGGGTGCACCGCGGCCGCGTGGGGATTGTTGCGCCTGGAGTGACCGTCGGCCTGGTGAGGGTTTTCACGCGTCGGTTTCCTGAAGAAACCGAGGTATTCACTCCCTTGTGAGCGCGGGAATTCCTGGGCAAGGTGATTTTTCGTGCCACTCTCCCGGCCTCTCGCGGGTTGAGAGAATAGCTGTCTCTGGTCGCACGACCTGGACAGTATTCTCATAAGGGCAACTTCGTTCAGGCGCGTCCTGTGATGACAATCGGTGGTGGACGTGGTTCGGTCCCAGGGGCGGCGCAAGCAGACGCCGCCAGCAAGAGGAGTTGGTCGCATGAATCGCAGAGAGGTCCTCACGGCAGGTCTCACGCTAGGCGCTGCCTGGTTTACCGTTCCTGGCCTGTTCGCCGAGCAACTTGCGCTGGTGCGGACACCCCCCCAGACCGAAGGTCCCTTCTATCCCAACAAGCTTCCGCTCGACACCGACAACGATCTATTGATTGTCAATAACTCGATCACCCCGGCGGTGGGCAAGATCACTCATCTGACCGGCAAGGTGCTCGATGCCAAGGGGCAGCCAGTACGCAACGCACTTGTCGAGATCTGGCAGGTAGACAACAAGGGGGTCTACCTCCACAGCGGCAGTAACAATCGCAAGAATCGCGACGAAAACTTCCAGGGCTTCGGCCGGTTTCTGACAGGGATCAACGGCGAGTACTACTTCCGTACCATCAAGCCGGTGCCGTACCCGGGGCGAACCCCGCACATTCACTTCAAGATTCGCAAGAACGACAAGGAATTGCTCACCACGCAGTGCTATATCAAGGGCGAATCGGGGAATGATCGCGATGGGGTGCTGCGTGGCATCCGCGACGCCAAGGCGCGCGAATCGGTTCTGATCGATTTTGTGCCTCTCAAGGGCTCTCGGATCGGGGAACTGACTGCGCGCTTTGATATCGTCCTGGGCGTGACTCCAGAAGGCTAACGTTGCCGGTCTCATTCGTGCTCTCCCGGCGCGAAAAGTGTTTCTTTCGCGCCGACGACTTCATTGCTCTGCTCCTCGTGGGAGTGCTGTATGCGAAGTGGTATGGCTGTCGTGTGTGCGCTGGGAATCCTGGCTGGGAGTAGTTCCACGGGGCTGGCGCAGCGTGGCGGGCGTGGGTTCGATCAGAGCGCACGCTACGGCTGGCTGTCGTCGCTTTCGGCCGGCAAGGCGGAGGCGAGCCGAACGGGCAAGCCGCTGATGGTCGTCGTTCGGTGCGTGCCTTGAACGGATTGCCGTGACTTCGACGGGCAGGTTGTCCGTCTCGACCGGATCAAGGACCTCGCTGACAAGTTCGTTCGCGTACGCCTCACTCGAGTCGATAACGCCGATCTGAACCTCTTTGAATTCGATTACGACCTGACAATGATGATCTTCTTTCTCAACGCGGAGGAGAAGGTTTACGCGCGCTATGGGGGGCGCGATGCCGAGGGACCAGACACCCGGCAATCGCTCGCTGGGCTGCATTACACGATGCACTCGGTACTTGCCATGCACGAGCAGAAGGAGAAAACCTTCGCGCCCAAGACAAGCGACTCGCCGCGCTATCTTCGTGAAGCCGGGGGCGGCTTTGGCGGCGGGCGCGGCTTTGGCGGGGGTGGGCGCTGTTTGCACTGCCATCAGGTGAAGGAAGTCCTCAACGCGAATGCCCAGCGTTCGGGCAAATGGACCTCCGACCTGGTGTGGCGCTATCCGTTGCCCGAAAATCTCGGGATGACTCTGGAGATCGATCGTGGCAACGTGATCAAGATGGTCAAGGATCGGTCAGCAGCCGCTGTCACCGGGCTCAAAGTCGGCGATCTCCTGCAGCGCCTCAATGGCGTCCCCATTCACTCCTTTGGCGATGCCCAGTATGCCCTGGATCGTGCTCCCAAAACGGGCACCATCGAGGTGGAGTGGAAACGAGGCGACAAGGTACTCAAGGAGAAACTGACGCTCGCCGAGGGGTGGAGGAAGACCGATATCACCTGGCGTCCCTCCATGCAGCGCATGCTCCCCGCTGCTCGCTTGACCGGGCCGGACCTCACCGCCGAGGAGAAGAAAGCCCTGGGATTGTCTGCGAAGCAACTCGCCTTTCGACAAAAGGAGAATGTTTCGTCGCAGGCGAAGGCGGCAGGCATTCAAGGGGGCGACATCATTCTCGGCGTCGATGGCAAGATGCTGGAGATGGACAATGATGAGTTCCTCAGCTATGTGCGCAGTAATTACATCATTGGCGATCGCCTAGCGGTTAATCTCATCCGCGCGGGCAAGCGAATGAACCTGCCGATGACCTTGACGCGCTGATCCCTTCAAGACACGGCATCGCTGGCACGACCGGCACCCTGGCAGGATCGATCTCCTGTCAGGGTGCCGGTTCGCGTTCCTCTCAAAGCGGGACGCGCCGCAAGCGTAGAGCGTTTCCCACCACCGAAAGCGAACTCAAGCTCATCGCCGCACTCGCCCAGATGGGGCTGATCAGAATCCCCAAAAACGGATAGAGCACTCCTGCCGCCACGGGAATACTGAGCGCGTTGTAACCGAAGGCCAGCGCCAGGTTCTGGCGGATGGCACGCATCGTCGCCCGGCTCAGTCGGCGAGCGCGCAGGAGGGCCTGCAAATCGCCGTGCAGCAGGGTGACGCCGGCCGAGTGCATCGCGATATCCGTGCCGGTGCTCATCGCCAGGCCAATCTGCGCCTGAGCCAGCGCCGGGGCATCGTTGATGCCGTCGCCCGCCATCGCCACAATGTGACCTTCCTGTTGCAGTCGTTTCACCACGTCGGCCTTCTGCCCGGGGAGCACCTCGGCGAAAACCTCGCGGATTCCCACCTGCTGCGCCACCGCGTTCGCCGTCGCATGGCTGTCACCCGTGACCATGATCACGCGCAATCCCTCGGCATGGAGCGCGGCGATGGCGCTTGTTGCCGAGGAACGTACCGGATCGACCACGCCAAGCAGGCCGGCAACTTGCCCGTCCACGGCGACCACAACGACCGTCTGTCCCTGGTGGCGCAGCACATTGATGCGCTCGTGCAGGCGATCAGAAACGATCCCCTGCTCGCTGAGCAACAACGCGTTCCCCAGGAACACCGTGCGCCCGGCGACGGTACCCGTCAAGCCTTTCCCGGTGAGGGACTGGAAATCCTCGACCGGCCCGGGAGTCACGCCACGCTGCGCCGCTTCGGTCAGGATGGCATGGGCCAGCGGATGTTCGCTGTTGTGTTCGAGCGAAGCCGCGAGTTGTAACACGGTTGCTTCGTCGAATCCCTCGGCGGCCTGGAGCGTTGCCAGGCGTGGTTTACCCTCGGTGAGTGTTCCGGTCTTGTCCACCACCAGGGTGTCTGCCTTGCCGAGGATTTCCAGGGCCTCGGCGTTCTTGATCAGCACGCCGTGCGCCGCGCCGCGCCCCGTGCCAACCATCACCGCCATCGGGGTGGCCAGACCCAGGGCGCACGGGCAGGCGATGATCAGCACGGCGACCGCGCTCACCAGACCGTGTGCCCAGGGGGATTCCTTTCCTAGCAGTCCCCAGGCGAGGAAGGCGATCAGGCTGATCCCCAGCACCGTGGGCACGAAGACGCGCGCGACCTGGTTGACCAGGCGTTCGACTGGAGCACGGCTGCGCTGGGCCTCGCCAACCATGCGGACAATCTGCGCCAGCATGGTATCCGAGCCCACCTTCTCGGCCCGCATCAGAAACGCCCCGGTGCCGTTGACCGTGCCGCCCACGACAGGGCTGTCGGTTGTCTTTTCCACGGGCAAGGGCTCTCCGGTGAGCATCGACTCATCCAGCGTACTGCGGCCCTCGACTATTACCCCATCGACGGGCACCTTGTCCCCGGGGCGCACGCGGAGCACGTCGCCCGGGCGCACTGCGGTGATCGGCACATCCTCGTCCTGTCCGCCAGGAAGGACGCGTCGGGCAGTCCGTGGCGCCAGACCGAGCAGGCGTCGGATGGCCTCGGTGGTCTGGTGGCGTGCGCGCAGTTCCAGCATCTGACCCAGGAGCACGAGCACTGTGATGACAGCGGCCGAATCGTAGTAGGTCTCGACCGTTCCGTGTGCGCTCTGAAACCCCGTCGGGAACTGCTGGGGAATCATCGTGGCGGCCAGGCTGAAGAGATAGGCGGCTCCCACTCCCAGGGCGATCAGGGTGAACATGTTGGGACTGCGCTGCCTCACCGAATCCCAGGCTCGAACCAGGAACGGCCAGCCGCACCAGAGAACCACAGGAGTCGTCAGCGCCAGCTGAATCCAGTTCAGCGTCTGCATGTTGAGGAAGTGGAGCGGGCGACCAGGAATCATGTCCCCCATCGCCAGGAGAAACACGGGCAGGGCAAAGGCAATGCCGACCCAGAAACGCCGTCGCATATCCAGATAGTCGGCGCTCGGACCCTCATCCGCAGTGACGGTCTCGGGCTCCAGGGCCATGCCGCAGCGGGGGCAACTCCCCGGGTGATCCTGTCGCACCTCCGGATCCATGGGGCAAATCCACATCGTGCCGGGGGCCGGTGCCTGGGGGGGATGGGCCTCCGCCGAGGAACTCTCCTTGCCCAGGTAGCGTTCGGGGGCTGCCTCGAACTTGCTGGCGCAGTTGGGGCAGCAGAAATAGTACGTTTGCCCGTTGTGCTGGCGGGTGGCCCGCGCTGTGGCGGGGTTGACCATCATGCCACAAACGGGATCCTTTACCTTCTCTTCTTGAACCATCGAAAGAGAGAATCCTGAGGGAGCCGGCGTCTCATGCTTACCTGGTGGGTGCGCGTGGTTCTCGGCTGACATGCTGATGTCCTCCCAGGGAGGAGTGGCGCAACGGAGGAGGCTCGCTGCGAATAGATCGGAGCGTTGCCGACACGAATCGGCAGAGGCGAACAGAGACAGCACGACCCGGATGAGGCGCGGGGCGCTCCGTCCGGGTCGAGAAAAAGCGAAGACAACTCGTGTGCCATCCTGGCGGCGAGGAGAGCAGAAGGCTATTTCTTGCCGTTCCAGTAAATCCGCAGGTTCTTCGTCTGTCGGCCCACGGCGATGATGTCTATTGTACCATCACCGTCAAGGTCGGCCGCCGTCAGATCCTCGATCGCCACGCCGCCTTCATCGACGAGAGTCCGCTGCCATTTGCTACCGCGCTCGTCGGTGGCCTTGTAGATACGCAGGCCGCACTTCTCGCCCGGCTTCTGGCTGAGGTTATCACGTACGCCGATGATCAATTCGTCACGGCCATCTCCGTCGAGATCGGCACACCACACGCCATGACCCCATTTGAGCCGATCGTCCAGCATGTGCCGGGTCCAGAGCTTCTGAGTGGAATCGGTGGGCGGAGTGTAGACCACCACCTGGTTGCCGTGCCACGGCTCGATGGTGGCGACGAAGGGGTGGTTCTTTCCCAGATGCCCGAGCTTGATTTCGCTGGCCCCACGATTGCTGTTTGGGTTGTCCTGGTTGCCCGTGCCGAGCTGAGTCGCTATCCACTTGCCATCTGTGCCCCGCTGCAAGCGACGAACTCCCTCGTAACTGGCGGTCAGGATGTCGGCTCCCTTGCCGCTGGCGGCTGGAATCGCCCAGAAGTTGTGCATCACATGGATGGTGTCGTCGAGAACCTCGGGCACCCAGCGATCCCTGGTGGGATCCTTGGGGATGCGAAAAGCCAGCAGGCGCACCGGCGCGCCATCCATGAAGTTCCTGGCCGCCGTGCTGTTCTTGCCGAGTAGCGGAGCAACCACCAGTGCCGGTTTACCCTGGCCATCGAGATCGGCGAAGCGGATGCGATGAACCGAATTCTCCTCGCTGATGGGGAAGACCTGCCAGGGCTCATCGAGCGTTTTGCCGCGCCGCGCCCAGACGATCGGGCCGGGGATCTTCGAACTGAGATTGCCCCAGCCACACCCGATGGCGAAATCGACCTGGCCATCGCCATCGATGTCGTGAGCGCTGAGGCAGACGTTATCGGGTTTGGTCATCCCTTCGAGAATGGTGCGCCGTTTCCAGGTTGGGTTCTCGTACCAGTGAATACGATTGGTATCGACGACCACCAGATCGGGCTTCCTGTCGCCATTGACATCCACCACCAGAACCGCATAGCCGATTTTCAGGCTGTTATCAATTTCCTGCACGCGAAACGAAAAGGGGGGGTCTGCCTGAGCACTT
>JAKOSN010000031.1 GCA_029777335.1 Planctomycetota bacterium | reverse complement strand
TCTCTCCGTTAGTGAGTGACTACTGTCGCAGTCCGCGCGCCATCTCTTTCTGGATCTCGGCCAGGTCTTCCACGCCGACCGAAAGACGGATCAGTCCCTCATGGATGCCTTGACGCCGTTTCTCCGCGGGGCTGGCATGCCGATGGGAAGTGGTGCCGGGGTGGCTGCAGGTTGTCCGGGTGTACCCCAGTGAGGGACTGAAAGGGATGCCGGGGGCCTGGCGCATAAAGCGATTGACTGCCTCGCGTCCCCCTTCCAGCGCGAAGCAGAGCATGTGCCCATATCCGTCGGGTAAAACGCGCCTGGCGAGGTCATGATCGGGATGCTGCGCACATCCCGGATAGATCACCGCGCTGACTCCTGGTTGCGTTGCCAGCCAGTGGCTGAGCTGGAGCGCGTTCTGGCTGGCCTGGCGTACCCGGAGCGACAACGTGGGCAGCCCTCGTTCGCCCAGCCAGCAATCGAAGGGGTTGGCGGTTAACCCCCACATGCTGATCACCTGGGCGACCTGGGTGTGAAATTCGCTGGTGCCCGCCTTGAGCCCGGCTCCCGAGATCATCCCCAGGGTAATATCACCATGTCCCCCGATGATCTTGGTCAGACTCTCGACCACCAGATCGGCGCTCAGGGCATGGGGGCGGAGCAGCACCGGGGTGGCGAAGGTGTTATCGACCACGAACAGGCAGTCGTGCTGGTGCGCCAGGCGGGCCAGCGCCTCCACGTCCACCACGCGTAGCAAGGGGTTGGAGATTGTTTCCACGAAAAGCAGGCGCGCGGGTTGCTGAAGAGCCGCCTCGACCTGTGCCAGATCGCAGACATCGACCCACGACGTCTGCACCCCGAAGCGCGGCAATTCTTGCACCAGGAGCTGGCTGGTGCGGCCGTAGAGACGGGTGCTGGCCAGGATCCGATCGCCTTGCTGGAGGGTGGCAAGCAGCGCGGCGCTGATGGCGCCCATGCCGGTGGCGCAGATCATCGCCCATTCAGCCTGCTCCACCGCCGCCAGTTGTTCGGCCAGGCGCGTGGCATTGGGATGGCCATCGCGGGCATAGATGTAGCCTGTCTCCTGTTGCTCGTACACATGATCCACATGATCGAGATCGCGAAAGGTGTAGACCGAGGACTGATAGATCGGTGGCACCAGTGGCTGTGTGGATCCCAGATCGTCGCGCATAAGGTCTCTCCGGCCGTGCAGGGACAAGAGCGATTTCAGGGAAGGATAAGAAATCGCTGAGGGGGAGCATAGAGCGAGCCGCGGCTGCGCGATCAGCGCAGGATCGGCTCGATCGGTTGGCCTTCACAGAGCGTGAGCGGACGATTGAGGCGGTCAATCAGTTGCAGGCGTGGATCGATCCCCAGACAGTGATAGACCGTGGCAGCCAGGTCGGCCGGGGTGGTGGGGTTGCTCGCGGGGCTGGCGGCATAGCGATCGCTGGAGCCGTGCACGACTCCGCCCTGAATCCCCGCGCCGGCGAGCACCGAGGTGAACACCTTGCCCCAGTGATCGCGCCCATCGCGCCCGGCGCCCGCCCCCCCAGGCACACTTTGCCCCACGCGCGGGGTGCGGCCCATCTCGCCGGTCCAGATCACCAACGTTTCGTCGAGTAGACCGCGTTGCTGAAGGTCCTCCAGGAGTGCCGAGAAGGCGAGGTCGGTCACGGGGCAAAGGCGTGTTTTGAGATCCACAAAGTTTCGATTGTGGGTATCCCAGTACACGCTGACGTTGGTCAGGCCGTCGTTCTGCCAGAAGACGGTGACGAACGGCACGCCAGCCTCAACCAGACGGCGCGCTTGCAGGACTGCCTGGCCATGAATGTTCATGCCATAGCGCTCGCGCAAGCGCACATCTTCCTGCGTGAGATCGAAGGCCTGTTGCACCTTTCGGGACGAGAGCAGGGCAAACGCGCGCTCATAATGGGCAGCGAGCGCCTGCTGGTGCAGATTGGCTTCCTGGCGACGCACCTGGGCCTCCAGGGAATGCAGGAGTGCCCGGCGCCGCTCGGTTCGCTCGAGCGGAACATCGGCGTGCAACTCAAAAGTGCCCACGCGGTAGTCCGGCTTGCTAGCGTCGGCATCGATCCGGAGCGGTTGATGTAACGGCCCGAGCCAGCCGGCGCCCTGGCCGTGCGATTCCTCCACAAAACGCGGCGCCCCATTGGGCACCCTGGGCATCATGCTGACGAAGGGAGGCAAGACTCCGCGGCCGCGGCCAAGATGAGAGACGATCGAGCCATAGCTGGGCCAGTCTTCGCCGAGCGGACTCCCCTGACGCGGCACCGGCCGACCAGTGAGGAGATGATGGGTCGCCGTCGTGTGGTTTACGTCATTGTGGGTCATGGCGCGCAGCAGGGCGAGTTTGTCCATTTGCCGCGCCAGCAGGGGCAGATGTTCGCAAATCTGGATTCCTGGCACACGGGTCGCGATCGGTTTGAACTCGCCGCGATACTCCGCGGGGGCGCCGGGCTTCATGTCCCAGGTGTCCTGCTGAGCCGGTCCGCCCCACATGAAGAGAAGGATGCACGCCTTCGCCTTCGCCTGCCGTGGCGAACCCCCGCCCCGCGCGTACGCCTCCTGCGCACGCCACAGGTCGCTCAGGCCGAGCCCCAGCAGTGACAACGACCCGGCACGCAGAAATTCGCGGCGGCCCATCGGTGCGGAATGAAAAAAGCCAGCACAGGCGGAGGGATTCATGGCCGGTTCATCCGGGCGGGGTGGCATCGGAAACCTCTCCTGCTAGTTTAGCAGCAGGAACAATCGCTGTCGCCAGGATTCCCTGGAGGAGCGCACGCGTGGATCTGGCCCTGCTGCTCGCGGCTCTCGCGCATCCGGAGAGCTATCCGGAACCCGTCAACCGCGTGGAGGTGCGCCAGACGCACCTGTCCGTGGTCTTTCTCGCCGGCGCGCATGCCTACAAGATCAAGAAGCCGGTGCGGTTTCCCTTTGTCGATTTTAGCACTCTGGAAAGAAGGCAATTCTTCTGCGCGGAAGAAGTTCGCCTCAACCGGCGGCTTGCCCCGGGAGTATACCTCGGCGTGGTCCCCATCATGCGCACCGAGGGAGGGTGCAAGGTGGAGGGAGAGGGGCCGATTGTCGAATGGGCGGTCAAGATGCGCCGTTTGAACGAGGACGATTCGCTGGGGCGGCGCCTGGCAGCCGGGACTCTGCCTGCCGGACAACTTCAGCAAGTGGCGCAGCGGCTGGCGCGGTTTCATCAGGAGGCCGAGGTGATCCCTGAATCGAGTGACGGGGAGCATTTTGCCCTGGTTGCCCGAAATGCACGCGACAACTTCACGCAGAGCAGAGCGCTGATTGGAATCACGGTGAGCCAGGAGGTGTATCACCGGCTGCGGGAACGAACCGAGGCTGAACTGGCGCGGGTGCGCCCGCGCATCGAGGAGCGTGCCCGCCGTGGGCTGATTCGCGATACCCATGGCGATCTGCGGCTCGATCATGTGTATCTGTTTCCTCAGCAGCCCCCCCCTGAGGACCTGGTCGTGATCGATTGCATTGAGTTCAATGAGCAATTTCGCCATGCCGATCCTGTGGCCGATATTGCCTTTCTCGTCATGGATCTCCTGTTCCACGGCCATGAGCGGGAAGCCAATCTGCTCAGGGAGGCCTATTTTGCGGCCGCCACGGCGAACGGGGAAGAAGAACTTCTGCCATTCTACGCTGCCTATCGCGCGATCGTCCGGGGGAAGGTGGAGGGGTTCGAGCTCGCGGAGAAGGAGATTCCCCGGGAGGAAAAGGAGGCGGCCCTGAGGCGCGCCCAGGGCCACTGGCTGCTGGCGCTGCGCTTGCTCGAGGTGCCCCGGCAGCGACCGTGTTTGCTCCTCATCGGGGGATTGCCTGGATCAGGGAAATCCACGCTGTCGCGTCTTCTGGCTGAGGGAGGCGGTTTTCACGTGCTGCGTTCCGATGTCATCCGCAAGGAATGCACGCCGATGTCTCCTGGGGATCTTTACTCCGAGGAGTGGACCGAGCGAACCTATGGCGAGTGTCTGCAGCGTGCAGAGAGGCAGTTGTGGGAAGGCCGGCGCGTGATTGTGGACGCCACGTTTCGCCGCGAGAAGCAACGGGCGCTGTTTCGGGAACTGGGTCGACGCTGGTGTGTGCCCACGGTGCTTCTGCTCTGCCAGGCAGAGCCCGAGCGAGTGCGTGAACGGCTGCAAGGGCGCAAGGGGGACATTTCGGACGCCGACTGGGAGGTTTATCTGCGTCTCCAGGCCGAATGGGAGGAGGGAGCCCAGGGAACCGCCGCCCCGCTGCACCGGATCGATTGCAACGGCACGCCCGACGCGATGTGCAGGCAAGCGCAGAACATCCTCCAACAAGCGAAGCTGGTTTAATCCAACCCTCAGGGCGCGGAAAGAAGCCCGGATGATTTGCTCTTGCTGGCGGAGCTTTCCATAATATGGGATAGAGCAGGCGGATGGCAGCGACAGAACTCCCCTCCGGTGGGTAGGGTCGAGTGGCGTTCCTCGATCAGCATGGCACACCGGCGCGGTGGCGTGGCGAGCGCTGACCCACAGCCGCGATTGTACGATCATTCCGGTGGGGAAGGACCATGAGCCAAATCGAGTTTCGTCCGGGGCTCGCCGATGTCCCGGTCGCAGAGTCGGCGGTCAGCTTCGTGGATGGCCAGCGAGCGCGCCTGGAGTACCGGGGTATTGCCGTGGAAACCCTGGCGCGCGAATCCTGCTTCGAGGAGACGAGCTGGCTTTTGCTCAAGGGAGAACTTCCCACGCAACGCCAGCTCGCCGAGTTTGACGATCAATTACGTCATCATCGGCGCATCAAGTACAAGCTAAAGGATCTGATCCGCTGTTTGCCCGAGACCGGCCATCCGATGGATGCCCTGCAGGCCGCTGTGGCCGCGATGGGGATGTTCTACCCCTCGCGCGATGTGGCCAATCCTCAGAGTAACTGGGATGCCGTCATTCGCCTGATCGCCAAGTTGCCGACCGTGGTGGCGGCCTTTCATCGGATCCGTCATGGCGACGAACCGATCAATCCGCGCGACGACCTGGCCCATGCCGCCAACTTCTACTGGATGCTCTTTGAGCAGGTGCCCTCGCCGGCGGTCACGCGCGTGCTTGATGCTTGCCTGATCCTGCACGCCGAACACACAATGAACGCCTCCACCTTCAGTGGGCGCGTGACGGGCTCCACCCTCGCCGATCCCTTCACGGTGATCAGTGCTGCGGTGGGCACCCTGACGGGGCCGCTCCATGGCGGAGCCAACGAGGAAGTCCTCGACATGCTTGACGAGATCGGTTCGCCCGAAAACGCGGCGGACTGGCTCAAAAACGCGGTGGAAACGAAGCGGAAGATCATGGGGTTTGGCCATCGCGTCTACAAGGTGAAGGATCCGCGCGCCACTGTGTTGCAGGACTTCGCCGAACGAGTCTTTGTCGAGACCACCCCGCCGGTTGCCTATCAAATCGCTCTGGATCTGGAGAAGGCGGCCAAGGTGATGCTGGGACCCAAGGGCATCTACCCCAACGTCGATTTCTTCTCGGGGATTGTCTACCAGGCGCTGGGGATTCCGCGCGACCTGTTCACGCCGATCTTTGCCGTTGCCCGGGTTGCCGGCTGGCTCTCCCACTGGCTGGAACAGATCAAGCACAATCGCATCTTCCGCCCCGAGCAGATTTACGTCGGCAAGCATGACGTTCCCTATATTCCGCTTGAGAAACGCCCCTGACCCCGTCTTCCTGCGCACGCCCGGACCTCTCGTGGCGTCCGGGCGTTTGGTGGTACAATCCTGATCTCTGACCCCCGACCTTAACCATGCTGGACGCACCCTTCATTCGCGAGCACCTGGATGCTGTCAAAACCAACTGTGTCAATCGCAACGTCAAGGTCGACGTCGATCGGGTGATCGCCCTTGATGACGCGCGCAAGGCGCTGGTGCAGCAGACGCAGACGATCCAGCAACGCCAAAACGAGGTCTCCAAGCTCATCCCCAAGGAGAAGGATCCGGCCAAACGCCAGGAACTGATCGCCGAGGGAAAGCAGCTGCGCGAGCAGGCGGGAACGCTGGAAAAGCAACAGAAGCAGGCGGAGGAGGATCTGCGTGCGGTTCTGGCCACCATCCCCAACATGACCCACCCCGACGCCCCGGTGGGACGGGAGGCGACCGATAACAAGGTGGTCTCGCGCTGGGGGCAACCGCGCACCTTCGACTTCAAACCGCGGGATCATGTGGCCCTGGCGGAAGCGCTGCAACTGGCCGACTTTGACGCAGGCGCCGCGGTCACGGGGCAGAAATTCTACTTTCTCAAGAACGAAGCGGTTCTGCTGGAACTGGCGTTGATCCAGTATGCGATGGGGGTTCTGCTCCGCGAAGGATACACCCCCATCATCACTCCCGACCTGGCCCGGGTGGAGGTGCTCGAAGGCATCGGCTTTATTCCACGCGGTCCGGAAACGCAGATCTACAGCATCGCCAACAGTGATCTGTGCCTGATCGCCACCGCGGAGATTACCCTGGGAGGGATGCATCGCGATCAGATTCTGGACGAACTCGATCTCCCCAAAAAGTATGTGGGGCTGTCGCACTGTTTCCGCACAGAGGCTGGTGCTCCGGGGCGGGATTCCCGGGGCCTCTATCGCGTCCATCAGTTCACCAAGGTCGAGATGTTTGCCTTCTGCGCTCCCGACCAGAGCGACCTGGTGCACCAGGAAATTCTCGGTATCGAGGAAGCAATCTTCCAGGGGTTGCAACTCCCCTATCAGGTGATCGATACCTGTACGGGGGATTTAGGCGGTCCGGCTTATCGGAAATTCGATCTGGAAGCGTGGATGCCGGGGCGCGGGGAGAACGGGGAGTACGGCGAGGTGACGAGTACTTCCAATTGCACCGATTACCAGGCCCGGCGTCTGAACATTCGCTACAAGAGCCCGGGGCACAAGGGCACGCGCTTTGTGCACACGTTGAATGGGACCGCTGTGGCCTGCACCCGCGCGCTGCTGGCCCTTCTGGAGAACTATCAGCAGGCGGATGGCTCGGTCCTGATCCCGGAGGTTCTCCGTCCCTGGGTTGGGAAGGATCGGATTGCCCCGCGCAAGTAACCGCGCCGTTCAGCCGCGCGTAATTCCCAGGGCGCGCATGCTATCGATGCACAACCAGATTCCCAGCGCGGTGACCAGAAATGCGCTGAGAATCGGGAGTGCCCTGGTTATGCGCTTCATCCAGGGACGCTCGCCAAAAAGACGATCACCCAGCCGCCGCGCATAGACCACGCTGATCCCAAGCACCACCAGCACCGTCGCCAGCCCTGCGCTAAACGCCAGCAAGAGTGGAAAGGCGAGATCGAGCCGCTGCCAGCGTACTGTCATCACAAAGAGCAGGATGGCCTCACCACACGGGACAATTCCCCCCCCAATCCCAAGGAGGATGACCTGACCGAGCCGGTACTTGCCGTCGGTGGGAAGCGGAAGGTGGGTGTGCTCGTGTGCCTGATCGTGATGGTGGTGCTGCTGTCCAGGCAGATGAAAGTGGTCGGATTGCCCGGCGAGGCGACGCATCAGTAACCAGCCCCCCAGCACCACGATTAACAGTCCCCCTCCCAGTTCCAGCGTCAGTTGCACCGTTTCCGGTGGCACGGCGGGAAAGAGGAAGGGAGCGACCGCCGCCACGAAAAGCACCGCCCCGGTGTGGGTCAACGTCGTCACCAGCCCGAGCAGGAAGGCGTGGCCGATGGTGCCGCGCTCGCCGACCAGGTAGGCAGCGACGAGCGTCTTGCCGTGCCCGGGGGCCAGGGCGTGGGCGGCGCCAAAAAGGGCGGCCAGCACCATCAGCATCGCCAGCCCCAGGTGGGTCTGAAAGAGCAGATCCTGCACACGATGCGGAGTCTCAGGGTGTGGCGGGTCCGCTCCCAGGGCTGATTCTGCCGGGGCGCTGGCAGGGGGACCGTGCGTTGCGAGCGTGAAGGTGACGCTCACGGTGCGCAGCCGATTTTCATCCCCGGGCCCAAAATCAATCGGAGCGCGGGCCTTCAACTCCGCCGAGGGCACCGTCTGTTCCTCCATCTGCACGCCTTCGGTCGAGGTCAAGCGCAGATCGATCTTGCCCTTGAAATCGCGATAGTTCTCCTCGCGCAGGCGGAAGGTGTGTTTGCTCCCTGGCTCCAGGGTGCAGGGGACCGCAAAGACATAGTCGCAGCGCAGATGCTCGAATTCCTCGCCGCGCTCTGGTTGAGGCAGTTGAAAACGTTGACTGGTGCAGGTGAGCTTCACCTCCTTTCCGTCGAGCATGACCGCGAGGTTGTTGGCGATCCCTTCCTGAGAGGCGCGAGCAAAGGCGGCGAAGGCGTCTTTTTTCTGAGTGATCTGGCGGATCTCCTGGGCGGTGATCAACTCGCGCAGATCCCAGAAAACTGTTTCCTCAGTAGCCACGAGGTGATACGTGACCGTAATCGCCTGACTGCTCAGGTGGACGGTCACCAGGCGATCGTAGCTGTGGATGGGAATGGGATGGGCGTGCGCCGGCGCAGCGGCGAGGCAGGTGAGGGCGAACAGGGGAAGAAAGGCTCGGTACATACGCAGGATTATCCGCGGCCCTGGCGCAAGGCAACGCGCTGCGCCAGGGCAGAGTGACAGGAGGATGTCACTTCTTGGGTTTACAGTGGCTCAGCGCCATCAAGGCATAGCCAGTGACGACATTCACATCGCCTTCCATCCAGCGATCCTGGTCGTTGCGCCAGCTGCCGTCGGCTTGTTGCAACCTGGTGAGCTTCGCGGTCAACTCTGCGCGCCAGTCGTGCTTCTTGCCGTTGGCATCCACCACCTCATCGATCCCCAGGGTATCGAGGCACTTGGCCATCGTGTGGTAGTAGTAATAAAGTCCCCATTGCGCTCGTTCCTTCGGCATGCCAGGGTTGGCATCGAGGGTGTAGTTTTTCTGAATCCATTCGTACGCCTTCTTGATGCGGGGATCCTCCCTGGGGACCCCACAATAAATCATACTCTTGATGCCGGCATAGGTCATGCTGCCGTAGCCAGGGAGGGTGCCGTTGACGGGCTGATCGGCGACCTTGGTCGATCCCCCCGAGGCGGCGCTGTAAATGAAACTGCCATCGTCGATCTTGCCGGCCCAGGGCTGGTCGTTCCATTCGCCCTTGAGATTCTGACAGCGACTGACAAAGACCAGGGCTTTTTTCAGAGCGGGATCATCCTTGGGGATGCCGGCAGCCATCAGGGCATCGAGAAAGAACTGGGTGTTGGACAGATCGGGGCGCGATTTGCTGTCGTAGCCCGCGCCGCCGTAGAAATCGCTCTTGGGATCCTTGTTTTCGCCTTCATCCCACTGCAGTTTCTTGAGAAAACGGGCAGCATCGCCGACAACGGTCTTGTAGCTGGTGCGATCGGCGGCGGTCAGAGCCATCACGTTCACGCAGGTGACATAGTTCTGGAGTTGCACCCGAGGATCCTTGCCGGCGATGTGGCCCGCTTCCTTGTTGATCAGCCCTTCGATGAACTTCAAGGCCTTTTCGGCCGAGGGATCCTTGGCGGTCACCTTCCCGGTGGAGAGCATCCCGGTCAGGGCGATCCCGGTGATGCCGGGGCTCTTGTTGCCGCTCCAGCTTCCGTCCGTGCCCTGGTTTTTCTTCAGAAAAGCGACTGCCTTATCGACCGTCTTGTTCCATTGCTCGGCAGGGGTACCAACGCTTTTCTGCGCCGGCTCCGGGGCAGCCAGGACCGTGGAGACGATCCCGAGCACGAGGGTCGGGAGCAAACAATTCCAGCACCGCATGACGAGTTCTCCTCGAGACAACGGATGTCCAGTGCATCCTCCGATGCAGCAAACGCGATGCCATGGGCGCAAACGCCCTTCTGGACTGGTTCCAGGCGGCGCTTTGGACGCGACACTGGCGAGAGGATCGCCAGCGCTGCGCACGCCATCATCAGTTCGAGCGTATTGTACCGAACCCTGGGCGGGAAAGAAGCAAGGCCCCTTGAATTCAATGCCACGCCTGCTGAGGATGAGCGAGAGAGGTCCCAGGGAGAACGCAGCGATGTACGACCAGGCTAAAAACTATTTTCGCGATCTTCAAGATCGTATTTGTGCCGCCCTCGAAGCCATTGATGGCGGGCACTTCCGCGAGGACAGCTGGGATCGTCCGGGGGGAGGCGGCGGGCGAACCCGGGTGCTGGTTGAGGGCGCCGTGATCGAGAAAGGCGGGGTGAATTTCTCCGATGTCCATGGCGAGATGTCGGAGGAGTTTGCGCGGCAGGTACCCGGCGAGGGGCGCCTGTTCAAGGCGACTGGGATTTCGCTGGTACTCCATCCCCGCAATCCCATGGTCCCCACCGTGCACGCCAACTTTCGCTTTCTGACCAAGGGGACCAAAAGCTGGTTTGGCGGAGGGGCGGATCTCACTCCCTACTACCCGTTCCGCGAGGATGTGATTCACTTCCACCGCACCTGGAAGACCGTCTGTGAGCGCCATCAGCCGACCATTGACTATCAACGATTCAAACGCTGGTGCGACGATTATTTCTTCCTCCCGCATCGGGGCGAGGCGCGCGGGGTTGGCGGGATCTTTTTCGATCATCTGGAAGGGGATCTCGACCAGCTGTTCGCCTTCGTCCGCGATTGTGGCGATCAGTTTCTCGCGGCGTATCTGCCGATTTTGCAACGGCGCAAGGAGGAACCCTTCACCACTGCCCAGCGCGCCTTTCAGGAATTTCGACGCGGGCGCTATGTGGAGTTCAACCTGCTCTACGATCGCGGAACGATCTTTGGCTTGAAGACAGGGGGGCGGATTGAATCGATCCTGATGTCGTTACCGCCGCGGGTGCGCTGGCTTTATGACTTTCACCCCACCCCCGGATCGCGCGAGGCAGAGCTGTACGAACACTATCTTCCCCCGCGCGACTGGGCCAGCGAAGAACCTTGAGGCGAACGAGGTGAAGACGATCGGCCGATCTCCTTCACCTCGTTGACTGTGCACGCAGTTAATACCCCGCTGCCTTGCCGTTGATGCGCGGATCGGCGGCCCCGTGGTACGCCCCGGTCCGGGGGTTGACCCAGATGGTGTGGGCATCGCCCTGCGTGGTGCCGACCACCTGGTGCCCCATCGCACGCAACTTCTTCACGGCGTCTTCGTAGTCGCTGGTCCCTTCAAAGCGGGCCTGATCGGGGAACCAGGCATGGTGCAGGCGCGGTGCCTCCACCGCTTTTTGCACCTCCATGTCGAAATCGATCACGTTGACAATCACACAGAGCACGGTGTTGATGATGGTGCGGCTCCCGGGACTGCCGGTGATCAGAACCACCTTGCCCTTGCGGGCCACGATGGTCGGCGTTTGTGAGCTGAGCATCCGCTTGCCCGGGCTGATCTGATTGGGGGTGGTGCCGATGGTTCCGCTCCGCGTGGTGACACCCGGCTGCCAGTTGAAGTCCATCATCTCGTTGTTGAGAACAAAGCCCGCGCCCTTGACCACCACGCGCGAGCCGTAACTTCGCTCCAGCGTGTAGGTGTTGCTCACCGCCATGCCGTTGTGATCGATCACCGAGAAATGGGTGGTATTATCGCCTTCCTTGCTCAGTTTGATGTCGGGACAGAGATCCTCGGAGCGAGTGGCCTTCTTGAGGTCGATCGCCTGGGCGAGCTTTTTCGCATAGTCCTTGCTGGTCAGATGGGCGGGGATCTTCACAAAATCGGCATCGCCCAGATGGCGTGCTCGATCGCAGTACGCGCGGCGCATCGTTTCGATCATCACATGGAGGGTTTCGGGGGACCAACGTCCCTGCTTGCGGAGGTCGAAATTCTCCAGAATGTTGAGCATTTCCACCAGGCAGGTTCCGCCGGAACTGGGTGGCGGAGGGCCATAGATATCGTAACCCCGGTAGGTGCCGTGAATCGGCTCGCGCGCCACCGCCTTGTAGTTCGCCAGATCGTTCCGGGTGATCAGGCCGTTGCCCCGTTTCATCTCGGCCACGAAGAGATCGGCGATGGGACCCGTGTAAAACGCATCGGGGCCTTTTTCGGCGATCAGACGCAGAGTCTTGCCCAGATCCTTTTGCACCAGGCGATCACCGGCCTGCCAGTTGTCCTTGCCCTCATTCTTGCCAAAAACATGACGCAGTTCGGGGAACTCCTCGGAGGAGCCAACGATCCAGTTCAGCGAGGAGGCCAGGGGACTGTCGAGAACGAACCCCTCCTCGGCCAGTTTGACCGCCGGCAGGACGACATCCTTCCAGGGGAGCTTGCCGAAGCGCTGGTGGGCCAGGGCCAGGCCGCGCACCGTCCCCGGGACGCCGACCGCCTTGTGGCTGTAGATACTGTCCTCCTTGCCGTACATCGTTTTGGTGGCCGCTCCGGGGGCCATCTCACGATAGTCGATCACGACGGGGCTGGCCTTGTCGCCGGGATAGATGACCATGAATCCTCCGCCGCCGATGTTGCCAGCCGCAGGGTAGGTAACCGCCATGGCAAAGGCAGTGGCGACTGCGGCATCCACCGCATTACCGCCGCGCTGGAGGATGGCGCGTCCGACCTCAGCGCCCGGAGGCGACACGGCAACCACCATACCATGGCGCGCCACGACCGCCTCGCGCGCCGAAAGCGGCAGGATCGCACCGAGCAGGGCGATCATCCCCAGTTGCAGGATCCTTCGATTCATGTCTATTCCTCGTGACCGGAGCAGCTTTCCTTCTGTGGCGGGACAGGCCCACCGAATTGGCCTGCCATCAGCAAACTAACTCTCTCCGTGGGCCCTGGCCAGAAGAAACAGGCCCCGGGAGAGTCAGGAAGTGGTCAAGGGCGCGGGGCTCTACGGGCTGGGAAAAGGTTGCTTGCGCGAGGTTGTTCTCCGACCCTGCCGGCGATAGAGAAACAGCATCTCTCCCGCACCCTCCGGAGATCGGCGCATGCAGGAAATCTTCGTCAGCACTGATGTGGAAACCGATGGTCCCATCCCCGGTCCTCATTCGATGCTCAGTCTGGGCTCGGCGGCCTTCTGGCCCGATCGCACCCTGGTGAGCACCTTCTCGGCCAACCTGAATCCGCTGGAAGGGGCCAGCCCACACCCCGACACAATGAGCTGGTGGCGCGATCATCCCGAAGCGTGGGAAGAATGTCGCCGTGATCCGCGCCCTCCCGCGCTCGTTCTGAGAGAGTACGCCGACTGGGTCAAGGGGTTGCCGGGGAAGCCGGTCTTCGTTGCCTATCCAGCAGTCTTCGATTTCATGTTTGTCTACTGGTATCTCATGCGGTTTGTTGGCGAGAGTCCCTTCTCGTTCGCCGGTCTGGATATCAAGAGCTATGCGATGGCTCTGCTGGGGTCGAGTTTCCACGATACCGTGAAAGCGAACCTGCCGGCCCACTGGAAAGAAGAGCGACCGCTGAAACATATCGCTGTCGATGACGCCATCGGCCAGGGCTTGCTCTTTTGCCGAATGCTGAGTGAGCGCACTCGCTTGCTGGAACAGTCCAATCTCTAGCGTGGCCGGGGTGGAGCGATCAATGTTCGGAACTGGCCTGAACCAGGGCGCTGCGCAGAGCACCGATGTGGGCGGGGGTAGTGCCACAACAGCCCCCCAGCATGTTCACCCCCGCCTCGATCAGGGCCGGGACCTGCGCGGCCAGGTCCGCAGGTGTCAGGGGATATTCCAGATGTCCTTCGTGGTGAATGGGGGTTCCGGCGTTGGGACGAGCGAAGAGAGGGAGGTCGGTCACACGGCGATAACGGCGAATGATCTCCACACACTCTTCTGGCCCGATGCCAGACCCACAGTTTACGCCGAGGGCCGCCACCCCGTGCTGTTCGGCGTGGCGGGCGAAGGTTTCAGGCGAATGACCACTGAACGTCACCAGGCGACCACTACCGGTGCAGCGATAGGTGAGCGAAAGGAAGATCGGTTGGTCGTCGTAATTCAGCACGCGGCGGCGGATAAACTCGACCGCAGAGAGCGCGCGCGGGGTGGAGCAGGTTTCCAGCAGGAGCGCATCGACGCCACGCATCCCCGGAACGGTGGAGAAGGAGTCCACCACCTGGGCCAGTTCGTCCCAGAAGGGAAATTCGTCTCCGTCGGTTCCGCCCAGAACTCCGATATCGGCCAGGACGTAACCCTGACGCCCCACCGCGGCCCGAGCCAGGCGCACGGCGGCCGCGTTGATCTCGTCCAACTGTTCCTCCAGCCCATGACGCAGCAGAGCCGCCGGGTTGGATTGAAACGTGTTGGTGAGCACGCAATCTGCGCCGGACTCGCGATAGCTGCGATGGATGGCGCGAACCCGCTCAGGGCGCGTCAGGTTCCAGAGTTCGCCACAGCTTCCCTGTTCCAGTCCGGCTTGATAGAGTTCGGTGCCCATGGCCCCGTCCATCAACAGCACGGTGCCCGAACGCAATGCCTCCAGGATCGGTATCATCGTCTTCCCTCTTCCGGGAGAGCGGCGAACCCCGCTCACTCAGCTTGTCAGTATGCAGCCGGTGCGATTTTGAATCAACCCCGCTGCCCGGGGGCCGAATCCCCTGCACTTTTTCCGTTCGCTTTGCCGAGGAATTCATGCTATTCAGAAAAGAACTAACGCCCTGGGGAGGGAGAGGAAGATTTGTGGCGCGACGCGCTTGGCTACAGGCGGAGGGCCGAGCATGTTCAACCTGACCGCAATGCTCATCGAGAACTTTGACGCCGTCCTGCGCGAACAGTTTACGCGCATGTATGGGCGGTCGCGCTCCGACTACCTGGACATCATTCTGTGGGCGAGCAATCTCTCCCTGGAAAACATCGCCAACAGCGACGCCCTCTATCACAACGTTGAACATACGGTGCTGGTCACTTTTGTGGGGCAGGAGATTCTGCGCGGCAAACATATGCGCGAGGGCGGGGTCAGTCCAGAAGACTGGCTCCTGGTTACCATCTCCTTGCTCTGCCACGATATCGGCTATGTGCGGGGTGTGTGCCGGGGTGATCGTCCCGATGAGCATCTCTACGCTAGCGGCATCGATGGCCGGATGGTGGCCTTGCATCCGGGGAGCACCGATGCTTCGCTCAGTCCGTATCACGTGGATCGCGGCAAACTCTTCGTTCGCGAACGATTTG
The DNA here is from genome assembly GCA_029777335.1 of Planctomycetota bacterium. Lineage (GTDB taxonomy): Bacteria > Planctomycetota > Planctomycetia > Gemmatales > Gemmataceae > JAKOSN01. The sequence goes on along the minus strand of JAKOSN010000031.1, from coordinate 14,031 downwards.
CCCAGCATCCACTGATCGATCCGGAAACAATCTGTCGCAATATTGAACTGACGCGTTTTCCGGTGCCCTCCGCCGAGGATCATCAGGATACAACGCATTATCCGGGGCTCGTCCGAGCGGCGGATCTGATCGGCCAACTGAGCGATCCTCGCTATCTGCGCAAGAGTGTCGCGCTATATTACGAATTCGAGGAAATCGGAATGAACCGCATCCTCGGCTACACGCACCCCGGAGAATTACGCCAGAATTATTCGCATTTTTACTGGCAAAGTGTGCATCGCTACATCAAGGATGGCCTTCGTCATCTGGCGCTGACCCAGGAAGGGAAACAGATCATCGCGAATTTGTATGCCCATGTATTCATGGTGGAGCATAACATGGTGGACAATGGGCGCTTTCGTCAGGAGGTTGGCGAAGCAGCGGCTGGGCCGCCTGCGGACAGGCATGAAAGCTGACCACCGCGAACGTTTCCGCTGTTCCGATTAGCTACCCTCTAACCCGATCCCTGCACCGGAGGTACGACTGCTCATGAGGTGGAGTCGCGTGATTGTGGCTGGCACGGTTCTGGCCCTGGCCAGCGGGCTGATACTTGCTCCCTGTTCCGCCGCGGATCCCAAAACCAGGACACTCGGAACGATCGAGCGCCTGGACAAGCGCTTCGACGACCTGATCCCCAAGGATGCCGTCATCGAGCGGCTCAGTGACGATGTTTATCAGTGGACCGAGGGGCCCGTGTGGGTTCCCCGAGAGGGCGGCTATCTTCTCTTCTCGGATATCCCCAACAATCGCATTGTGAAGTGGCAGGAAGGGAAGGGGTTTAGCGATTACATGAAGCCGGCAGGCTACACGGGGAAGGCGACCAACCTCAAGGAGCCGGGGACCAATGGCTTGACCCTGGATGCCCAGGGGCGGTTGGTGATGTGTGAACACGGTGATCGCCGCGTGAGCCGCGAGGAGAAAAACGGCAAGAAAACCACCCTCGCACACAAGTTCATGGGGCAGCGCCTCAATAGTCCGAACGATCTGGCGTACAAGTCGAATGGTGATCTCTACTTTACCGATCCGCCTTATGGGCGAACTCTCAAGGACCGGCCCGACGCGTTTCCCGATCGCGATCTGGATTTCTGCGGGGTCTATCGCCTGTCGAAAGATGGGAAGTTGACGCTGTTGACCAAGGAAATGAGCAAGCCCAATGGGATCGCCTTTTCTCCCGATGAAAAAACGCTTTATGTCGCGAACTCCGACCCGAAGAAGGCAATCTGGATGGCCTTCCCGGTGAAGGAGGATGGCACCCTGGGTAAGGGCAAGGTGTTCTTCGACGCCACCAGGTGGGTGGGGAGCAAGAAGGGCCTCCCGGACGGGATGAAGGTCGATCAGAAGGGCAATGTGTTTGCGACGGGTCCGGGGGGAGTGCTGGTGTTTACCCCCGATGGTACGCATCTGGGGACCCTGGCCACGGGGGTTCCGACGGCGAATTGTGGCTGGGGCAACGATGGCTCGGTCCTCTACATCATGGCGGACAAGGCGATCTGTCGGGTGAAGACCAGCACCAAGGGCCGCATTGGCGCACCCAAGTGAGGAACGGTGTGCCGATGCGCTGGCGGGAGGGAAACCCGAGCGGGGGATTCCCTTCCGCTGGACTCCGCGAGCCAACCTTGTCTTCCACCGCGCGGCTGGTCACAATGAAAGAGTGAATGCTTCGGAGTTCCATTCCACAGGTGCCGGGCGACGGAAGCCCGGGTACTTCACCTTGCAGGCCTTCCCCCGACCTACTACACTGCCCCTGGGGAAGACTCAGCTCGCCTCTTTGTGACCTAACGGATGCAGCACGAATGAATTACGACCCTGCCAATCCGCTCATCGTTCAGGGCGATCGGTCTGTCCTTGTCGAGGTCGATAATCCCCGTTATGCCGAGGCGCGGGACGCCCTGGCCCCCTTTGCCGAGCTGGAAAAAAGCCCCGAGCACATCCATACCTATCGCCTGACTCCGCTTTCGCTGTGGAACGCGGCAGCCGCCGGGATGACCGCGGAAGCGATGATCGAGGTGCTGCGCAAGTACAGCAAATTCCCCCTGCCGTCCAACCTGCCGATTGATATCACCGAGCAGGTCAGCCGCTATGGCCGGGTGCGCCTGGAACGCGAGGGCGAGCATCTGCGTCTGATCTGTCCGGATATCCCACTGCTGGAGGAACTGGCGCGGCAACCCAAGGTGCGCACCTATCTCGGCGAACGGCTGGACTCCAGTAGTTTCCGCGTCGATCAGGCCTTTCGGGGGGTGCTCAAGCAAGCGCTGATCACGGTCGGCTATCCCGCGGAGGATCTTGCCGGTTACACCGAAGGGGCCTCGTTGCCGATCCATCTGCGTTCGATTGCGACTTCCGGGCTCCCTTTTGTCGTTCGTGATTACCAGCGCGATGCGGTGGATATCTTCTACGCCGGCGGCGATGTGCGCGGCGGGAGCGGGGTGATCGTGCTCCCCTGCGGGGCAGGAAAGACCATTGTTGGCCTGGCTGCGATGGCCAAGATGCAGAAATCCACGCTGGTGCTGACGACGGGGATCACCGCCGTCAAGCAGTGGCGGCGGGAGATTCTCGACAAGACCGAGCTGCGCGACGACCAGGTCGCCGAGTACACCGGGGAAAGCAAGGAGATCGGCCCGGTCACCATTGCCACCTATCAGATTCTCACGCATCGCAACGACAAGACCGAGGAATATCCCCACTTTCAGCTCTTCGATCAACGCGACTGGGGGCTCATCGTCTACGACGAGGTTCATCTATTGCCGGCGCCGGTGTTTCGTGTGACTGCCAACATTCAGGCTCGGCGCCGGCTGGGGCTGACCGCCACCCTGATTCGCGAAGATGGCCGCGAGGGAGATGTGTTTACCCTCATTGGCCCGAAGAAATATGATGTGCCATGGCGCGAACTGGAAACCAAGGGGTGGATTGCCGAGGCCAACTGTACCGAGATCCGCGTCGCGCTTCCCGAGCCCGTGCGGATGGAATACGCCGTCGCCGAATGGCGCGACAAGTATCGGATTGCCAGTGAGAACCATGCCAAGGATGAGGTTGTCGCCAAACTCCTGCAACGGTATCCCAGCAGCCGCGTTCTCATCATCGGGCAATATTTGCGGCAACTGCGCCAGCTTCGGGATCGGTTTGGGTTGCCTCTGATCACCGGGCAGACCAATAACAGCGAACGCGAGACGCTCTATAATCAGTTCCGATCCGGGGAAGTGCGGCATCTGATCCTCTCCAAGGTGGGGAACTTTGCGCTCGATCTCCCCGATGCCAACGTGCTCATTCAGGTCTCGGGGACGTTCGGTTCGCGGCAGGAGGAAGCGCAGCGCCTGGGACGTATTCTGCGTCCCAAGAGCAGCGGGGAAGTCGCCCATTTCTACACCGTGGTGACACGCGACACCCGCGAGCTCGATTTTGCCCATCATCGCCAGCTGTTTCTCACCGAGCAGGGTTACAGCTACGAGATTCTGGATGAAACGGATCTGGATACGCTGCTTCCCCATGTGGGGTCGGACCTTCATCCGGCGGTCGCTGCCTCCAACCTTCCGGTTCAGGGCGCCCGCAAGGACCGCGTGCGCACCTCGGAGCCGGTTCCGGACGCGAGTTAAGTGGATTGCCCGTGAAGTGGCAGAGTGCTCAGGGGAGGGCAAGCGATGTTCACCGACCCAGTTCGGCCTGCGGGAGGAACGCGACTTCCGGTGAAGCTGCATCGTCGCGTCTGCCTGGTCCAGACCGAGGATGCTCTGCTCGCCGAGGAACTCCTCGCCCGCAAGAAGTTAGGTCAGGACATCGTTGGACGTCTCACTGATTGTGTCTTGCTGGTGCGCCCCGGTCGGGTCGAGGCGGTGATCCAGGAACTGCAAAAAATGGGACATACTCCCCAGGTGGTCAGTCGCTAGCCGATGCCCCTTCCTCCTTCCTCTTACTGGTTCGAGGCGATTCGTCAGACGCTGCAGCGCTACGAGGAACCCCTGCTCCGTAGCGTCTCCAAGCGCTTGCTCAAACCGCGCAATCAGTGGCCTGTGGACGACCTGATTAATCGCTGTGTGGACACCAGCGACCCCACCTTGCTTGATCGCCGGCTCAAGGAACTGGAACCAGCCAGCCGTCAGGTGCTTGCCCTGATCGGGCATAGCCGCCAGATGCTGTGGAACATGGGCAATCTGGTGGAAATGGTCGTCGCCCTGGGACATGCCGATGGGCTGAAACCGCTCTTCGATCTCCTTGAGGCCGGATTGCTCTATCCGCGCGGCGGGGAAGGGAAGGTTCGATCGTTCGAGCAATGGCTGGCCTTTGCCAACGAGGGCAGTCTGCTCCTGTTCGCCCATCCCGTGGCAGCCGGTCGCGCGGTGGGCGAACCGATCCCGCTGGCCCCGTTGCCAGACCCGGTGCTGGTGAGCGGTCCTTCCCTGGAGGCCGATGGTCTGGACTGGCCGCTCCGTTTGGCGATTCTGTGGCAGATGGTGATCGCGGCTCCGCTACGGCGCACGTTGCAGGGGGAATTTTTCAAACGCGATCTGGATCGTCTCACCCAAAATGCACTTCTGAACGCTCCTGGTTCGGAGGGACTTCCCGAGGTGCCCGATCCCGGGTTCCTCGCTGTGGGGTTGGCCGAGCTGGAGGAGTTGCTCCGCGACAACGAGGGGGAACTCCGCGCGGGTAGTCTCCCTGAACTGTGGGACGAAGGGTTGCCAGCGACGCTTCAGTCGCTGCTGGCGCAGTTGTTCCGTCTGGCGACGTGGAATGCGCTCGACGGCTGGCGGCATGGTGTGCCGGGGGGCAATCCCTTTCCCTCGGCCTACCTTCTCGCCTTGCTCGTTCTCAGTCAGTTGCCCGCCGAGTCCTGGGTTCGTCCGCACGAGGTGCAGGACTGGCTGACGGAACGGCACCCCTACTGGAAAAGTGAGGATCTGCGCCCCTCGCGCCAGGAGTACTGGACCCCGGCGTTTTTGCTGGGGCTGGCGTTTCAGCTTCGGCTTGTGCAGGCGGGGCGCACCAGCGAAGGGGAGTGGGCGGTGCGGTTATCGCGCCTGGGGCGGTGGTTGCTGGGGGTGGGGGAGATGCCTCCCGGGGAACCGAGCTTCCCCAAGACATTGCTGGTGCAGCCCAATCTGGAGATCCTCGCCTATCGCCAGGGCTTAACCCCGGGGCTGATCGCCCGACTAACTCGGTTGGCGACCTGGAAAACCCTTGGCGCGGCCTGCACCCTGCAACTCGAACCCGACAGCGTCTATCGGGCGTTGGAATCGGGCTTGACCTTTGAGAGCGTGTTGCGGCTGCTGGAACAGCACGGGACGCGCGCGACTCCCAGTGCGGTGGTCGATTCGCTGCGTACCTGGGCCAATAAACGCGACCGGCTGACGATCTATCCGGCCGCCACGCTCCTGGAATTTACCTCGCCGAGCGATCTGAACGAGGCGCTGGCGCGCGGGTTGCCGGCGACGCGCATCACCGACCGACTGGCAGTGGTGGCGAGCGAAAGCGCCATCGATTACAGCCATTTTCGGTTGACGGGCACACGCGATTATGCCCTTCCTCCCGAGCGCTGTGTGGAGGTGGAGGACGACGGGGTGACACTGAAGGTCGATCTCACGCGCGCCGACCTGATGCTGGAAACAGAGATTTCCCGATTCGCCGAACCTGTGGAAACGAGCGGGAATCACACGCGCCGGCTCTATCGCCTGACGCCGGCTTCCGTGGCCTCGGCCCGCGAGGCAGGGGTTCTGCTCGCCACCCTGGAGCAGTGGTTCTTTCAGCGCACTGGCAATGCGATGTCACCGGCGGCACAACTGCTGTTCAACGGCAGTCAGTGGCCGGCCCCCGCCTTGAAGCGCCACCTGGTCCTGCATCTGTCGGCGGAGGAGAGTGCCGATGGCTTGATGCAGTGGCCCGAAACGCGCTCGTTGATTGCGGAACGTCTGGGGCCCACCACGCTGAGTGTGGCAGAGGACAACGCCGATCGATTACGCCAACGCCTTGCGCAAATCGGTATCCACCTCGCGGAATGAGCCATTCACCCTTCGGGTTGGCTGGCGAGGTGCAGAGACCTTCCCCGGAGCGTTCTCGCGTCAGGCGGACGATGGAGGAAACATCCACCTCTGGGGGGAAGGCCCAGCGAGCGTCGGCCTTCGGATTTTCCCAGGGCAGAGGTCCAGCCGGCAGGTTGACGCTGGGATTGGTGATCCCTAGCATAAAAATTTCGTCTGAAGTGGCTCCTGACCTGATCACGCGAAGAGGAATTCACAGGCGATGGTTCGCAAGAAACTCGGACGTGGGCGGAAAAATCGTTGTCGGTTCTGCACCAAGGAAGGTTGCCCCCGACCGGCGTTTGTCGATTACAAGGACGTGCAGACGTTGAAGAAACTGTGCACCAGCCAGGGCAAGTTGTTCAGCCGGAAGCGCAGCGGGAATTGTGCGGCCTTCCAGCGTGCGGTGAAAGATGCCGTCAAGCGCGCCCGATTCATGGCTCTGTTGCCTTACGTCGGCGAGTAACTGGTCTTTCTGTTCAGGCCCCTGCTTCCTTTCAGGGGCCTGTCGCTCTGTCTGCGCCAATCGGTGCTCTCGTCACCTTTTCCCTACCATCGTAGGATAGCTGTTCTCCAGGCGCGAACCGCTGCGGCGCTTGTGCGTCTGGATGAGAGAGTGCGCCCGTTGTAGGGGCGTTCCTCCAGCTCCCGTCACGGAGGTCTGTTATGCTCACCTTACGTCTTCCCGATGGCTCAGCTCGTCAGGTTCCCCCCGGCACCCGGTCGCGCGATGTTGCGGCGGCGATCGGCAAACGACTCGCGCAGGCCGCCATCGCTGCCAAGGTCAACGGCGCCGTGGTGGATCTCGATCTGGAACTCCCCGCCGAGGGCGAGGTGCCTTTTCAGATCCTGACCGAGAAAGATGCCGACGCGCTCGATGTGTTGCGCCACAGCTGTGCCCATATCATGGCGCGCGCGGTGATGCGACTCTTTCCAGGGGTGAAACTCGCCTTTGGGCCGACCATCGAAAATGGCTTCTATTACGACATTGACGTCGATCCGCCACTGCGCGAGGAGGATTTTCCCCGCATCGAGGCGGAGATGGCGAAGATCATTGCCGAGGCCGAGCCGTTTGAACGGTTCGAGCGCCCCACCGCCGAGGCGCGCGGACTGGTCGCCGATATGAATCAGAGTTACAAGGTCGAGCATATTGACGAGGATCTGAGCCGCTTCCCCGCGCTGAGCTTTTATCGCCAGGGCGAATTCATTGATCTCTGTCGCGGTCCCCATATTCCCCATGCCGGCAAGGTGGGCGCCTTCAAACTGCTCAGCATTGCTGGGGCGTACTGGAAGAACGATGCGACCCGCCGTCAGTTGCAACGCCTCTATGGCACCGCCTTCTTCTCCAAAAAGGATCTGGATGCATACCTGCATCAGCTGGAAGAGGCGAAAAAACGCGATCATCGTCTGCTGGGCAAGCAACTGAAACTCTTCACCATCAGCCAGAGCGTGGGGAGTGGACTGATTCTCTGGATGCCCCGTGGCGCCATTGTCCGCGGCATTCTGGAGACTTTCATCAAGGAAGAACTGCTTCAACGCGGTTATCAGCCTGTCTATACCCCCCACATCGGCCGGCTGGAACTCTATCGCACCTCGGGACACTTTCCGTATTACCGCGATTCGCAGTTTCCGCCGATGTACTTCCGTCCGGCCGCCGTCGGACTGGATATCGCGCAATGGCGGCTTTCGATCCCGCACCCCGACGAGAAACAGGAGCGTCTGCTGCAGGAGTACATGCACCTGGCCCAGTTCAAGGTGCCCGGATACCAGGAAGCAACCACCGACGAGGAACGGCTGGAAGCGGTTCATCGCGTCGTGCTGCGCATGCTGGAAGCGATGCACGTGGACATTCCCGACTATCATCGAGCGACCGATGCGCCGGGGCGTGCCCGCGCCCTGCTCGGTTGGCTGGAGCAACAGGAAGGGTTCCTCCTCAAGCCGATGAATTGCCCGCACCACATTCAGATTTACAAGGCGGAACAACGCTCCTATCGCGATCTGCCGATTCGCCTGGCGGAGTTTGGCACCGTCTATCGGTTTGAGCAGACGGGCGAACTCAACGGGCTGACCCGGGTGCGCGGCTTTACCCAGGATGATGCGCACCTGTTCGTCACCCCCGAACAGATCGAGTCCGAGCTGAAATTAAACATCGAACTGGTGCTCTTTGTGCTCGGCAGCCTGGGGTTGACCGATTACCGGGTTCGCATCGGACTGCGCGATCCGTCGAGCAGCAAGTATGTCGGCAGCAGCGAGGACTGGGATCACGCCGAACGAGTGCTGATCGATGTGGTCAACGGTCTGGGGATGAGTTACACCGCAGAGGCCGGCGAGGCGGCGTTCTACGGACCGAAGATTGACTTTGTGGTCCGGGATTGCATTGGTCGCGAATGGCAGCTGGGGACCGTACAACTCGACTACAATCTGCCCAAGCGTTTCGAGCTGGAATACGTCGGCAAGGATAACACACCGCATCGGCCGGTGATGATCCATCGCGCGCCCTTTGGCTCGATGGAACGCTTCATGGGGATTCTCATCGAGCACTTTGCCGGAGCGTTTCCGCTCTGGCTGGCCCCCGAACAGGTGCGCATCTGTCCGGTGAGCGAGCGTTTCACCGACTATGGCAAGCAGGTGGAGAGCCAGCTGCGGACTCGGGGATATCGCGTGAGTGGCGATTATCGCCCGGAGAAGATCGGGTACAAGATTCGTGAAGCGCAGCTGGACAAGGTGCCGTACATGCTGGTGGTCGGCGAGAAGGAACAGACGGCCAGCACGGTTTCGGTGCGGGACCGGGTCGAGGGTGACCTGGGTGCGATGACCGTGGCGGAATTGCTCGGCCGGCTGGATGTGGAGGTGCGCGAGAGACGGTTGCACCAGAAGGCCGCTGCTGCCGAAGGCTGATTGATAGCGCGGCGCCGGAAGCGTCTTGCCGGCGCCGCGCTTCGCTGGGTCGGTATTCGCCGAGCCTTCCTCGCAATCTGCTTGCGTTTCGCCCTGCGCTTTCGTATTCTGCCGACTTGAAGACCTCGTTAATACACCTGTGAAAGGATCTCTTGCATGGCTTCTGATCAGAAGATCCGCGTGGCCATTGTCGGTCTTGGCTTTGGAGCGGAGTTCATTCCGATCTACAAGGAACATCCCAACGCCGAAATGTATGCGATTTGTCGTCGCTCGGCCAAGCATTTAAATGAATGCGGCGACAAGTGGGATATCAAGGTGCGCTACACCGATTTTAACGAACTTCTGGCAGATCCCAATGTCGATGCGGTCCACATCAACAGCCCAATTCCTGATCATGCCCCACAGAGTTTGGCGGCACTGCGCGCCGGCAAGCATGTGGCCTGCACCGTGCCCATGGCGACGACGATCGACGAATGCCGCGACCTCGTCCTGGCTCAGCGCCAGTCTGGCAAGGTCTACATGATGATGGAGACGGTCGTTTACAGCCGCGAATATCTCTTCGTCAAGGAACTGACGGACAAGGGCGAACTGGGACGGATTCAGTTCATGCGCGGTTCGCATCAGCAGGAAATGGCGGGCTGGCCCGGGTACTGGGAAGGACTTCCGCCCATGCACTATGCCACCCATTGCGTCAGCCCCTGTCTGGCCCTGGTTGGCCAGGAGGCGGAGAGCGTGGTCTGTCATGGCTCGGGTCGGATTGCGGACAACCTGATCGCCAAGTATGGCTCGCCCTTTGCTGTGGAAACTGCGACATTCAAGATCCGCAATTCCGATGTGGTCGCCGAGGTCACCCGCAGCCTGTTTGAAACCGCGCGCCAGTATCGGGAAAGTTTCGACGTGTACGGTTCCAAGGTGGCGTTTGAGTGGCAGCAGATCGAGGGCGAAGATCCCGTGCTGCACTACGGGGAGAAACCGCAGCGCGTCAAGGTGCCCGATTATGCCCACCTGCTTCCCGAAGCGATCCGACGGTTCACCGGATCGGTCACGGACGAGGGGCATCTGTCCTTTATCCAGGGAGCCGGGCATGGCGGCTCGCACCCGCATCTGGCCCATAACTGGCTGATGGCAATTCTGGGGGAACGCCCGGCTTTGCCGGATGCCGCGACCTCGGCCAACTGGACGATGGTAGGGATCTGTGCGCACCAGTCGGCGATGAAAGGCGGGGCTCGCATCGACCTGCCGCGTTTCTAACCTTTCGTCGCGACGTCGTGGGTGGGAGGTCGCTTCTTGCGTCCTCCCCCTCTCTCTGGGATCGTGCCGATGGCTGTTACGCTCCACGTCTGCCCGCGGCATCTCCCCCTGACGTGGGAGGACTTTTGTGCTACGCGGCCCCCGTTCTCCATTGCTCTGGATGGGTATGTCGGCGCGGGGCCGCGCTACGACGATTCCGGTCCACGTCTCAATCTGAACCACCACGAGGAGGTGGATCGCCTGGCCACGCGGGCAACGTGCGGGCAGGTGTTGATGGTTCTGCGTCAGGGGTTGGCTGAACGCTTTTGCGACGACTCCGGGGGATTTCGCGCCGAGGTCTACGTCAACGACTGCGATGAGGACGTCTGCCTGTCGTGGTTCCTTTTGCACCATGGCTATCTGGCCGAGCATGTGATCAATCCCGTGCTCAATCGGCTGGTGGGGATGGTGGATGCCCTTGATACAACAGCCGGCGCCTATCCTTATCCAGTCGAGATGCCCATCCTCACTGAACTGGCCTGGATCTTTCAACCCTACCGGCAGTTTCGTGCGGCGGGGGGGCTGGATTCGCGTTCCCCGGAAGATTACACGCAGGTCATCGAAAGCGTGGAGCATCGGATTCTGGCGCACCTGCTCGGCAATGGCGGTCAGCTTCCGCTCGATACCCACTACGACAGCATCGGCGGGGGCGAGGGATGGCGCCTGATTCGCGAACTCGGCGCCCAGGCACGCACCGGCGTATTTGCCGATGGCATACGTGCCTATGTGGCGGTGCGCACCCGGCCTGATGGTCGCTGGACGTACACCGTCGGACGGATGTCGCCCTTTATCCCGTTCGATGTCCAGGGGATCCTCGCTGCGTTGAATGAAGCCGAGGGCACAACGGATGATCGCTGGGGGGGAGGGAACACCGTTGGCGGCAGTCCACGGCTGTCGGGGAGCAAGCTTTCTCCCAGGGAGGTCGAGGCGATCATCAACGCCTATCTCGCCGCCGGGCAAAAACCGTCGCCCTCCTGACTACATGCTTCTGCGGAATCAACCATGTCCACCATTGTAAAGCCACCGACGCCACTCGCCACCTTGCCGCCTGGAGCGCGCATCTTTCTTGCCGGCTCCATCGATATGGGAAACGCGGTCGCCTGGCAGGAACAGGTCGAACGCGGTCTACAGGATACCAATGCCGTTCTGCTCAACCCGCGGCGAGACGACTGGGATGCTTCGTGGGTGCAGCAGATCGACAATTTCCCGTTTCGCACCCAGGTTGAATGGGAACTGGCGGCGCAGGAATGTGCCTCCTTGATTGCCTTCTATTTTGCACCGGGAAGCCAGGCACCGATCACGCTCCTGGAACTGGGACTGGCCGCTCGCAGTGGCAAGGCGGTGGTGTGCTGTCCCGAGGGCTACTGGCGCAAGGGGAACGTGGACGTGGTCTGCGCGCGTTATAATCTTCCACAGGTCGGTCACCTGGAGGGGTTGATTGAGTGGATCCGCCACTGGCTCACCACGATCTGAACGTCTGTTCCGTACAAGGTGCGAGAGGAGAGATCCCCTGGCATCGCCAGCCAATTCAAGATACAACAGAAGAAAAGGTCCTGTTACCCTGAACAGGGATCTGGCTTGCCCTCCGACCGCTCCCCGGCGGGGCGCTGTTCGGCCGACGAGGTTCCATCATGGCAATACTTGTCACCCTGGCGGGTCCTCAGCCAGGCCGTTCCTGGGTTTGTCAAGGCAGTCCGGTCATTATCGGTCGCCAGACCGACTGTTCCATCTGGCTCGAGTCGCCGGCGGTCAGTCGCCAACATGCGCAAATACTCATCCAGGGTGACACTTACTACATCGAAGATTTGCACAGCGCCAATGGCACCTTTATCAACGGCCACTTTGTCGATCGTCCAACTCCCATTACTGAAAACGATCGTCTGGAGATTGGGCCGTACGTCTTTGCGCTGCGCCCGGAAGTCCCGCCCAGTCGCGATTCCCAGGCACCCGGGGAAGGGCCGCCGCGCCCGCCGACCGTGCTGCGCGCCGAGGTGGAAGCCCAGGCCAGCAATAACGAACTCTTTGCGCACAACGGGGAAAAACGCTTTCAACAATTTCTGGAAACGGCGCAGGGACTCGGCCACCATCTGGATCTGCAAACGCTCCTCGACAACCTGCTCGAACAACTCTTTCGTCTGTTCCCCGTGACTGATCGCGGCATGGTGATTCTCTGCGAGGGCGACGAATTTCATGTGAAAGCCCAGCGGCAGAGACATGTCGCCCACCGCCATCGGGGCCCGGTGGAGTCGGAGGGGATTGGCGCCACGCGGCGCTCGGGGATGCATCGCGAGGGAGATTTTACCTTCAGTCGCTCGGTGGTGCGACGGGCCCTGGAAAAAGGCGTGGGGCAACTCTGCGAGGACGCCAAACAGGAAACCGATCTGGGCGGGTCGATTGCTCTGATCGAACTGCGCTCCTTCATGTGTGTGCCGCTGCTGGGTCGCGATCAGAAGCGGCTAGGGGTGCTGCAACTCGATTGTGTCACTCCAGGGAAGATTTTCCACGAAGACGATCTTAAATTGCTGACTGTGCTGGGGATGCACGTTGCCACCATCATCGAGAACACCAATCTGTACGCCGAACGGCTGCGTGAGGAAGCGCTGCGGCACGAACTGGAACTGGCTCGTGACATTCAACAATCCTACCTGCCGAGGAATTTTGAAAAACTTGGCCAGGGCCGCTTCGATCTGTTCGCTTCCGTCACGCCGGCACGCTCGGTCGCGGGGGATCTCTATGACTGCTTCCTGACCCCGGGGGGAGAACTGGCTTTTTTCCTGGGCGATGTCTCGGGCAAGGGGATGCCCTCGGCGCTCTTCATGATTGCGGTGCGAACCCTGGCCCGAGCGCTGGCCAGTACCGTTCTCACTCCCGCCGAGATGCTGGTGCGGTTGAACGATGCCCTGGTGGCAGACAATCCGACCTCGCTCTATGTGACGCTCTCGCACGGCACGTATGACCCGCGTACCGGGGATCTCGAACTCGTCTCCGGCGGACATCCCGCGCCACTGCTGCGCCAGATCGATGGGCAAGTGATCGAACTCGAACTGGAACAGAACATCATGCTCGGGTCGTTCCCGTTCGACGAACCGCCAGTCGTCACACACCGAATACTGCAACCAGGGGAACTCCTGATTCTCTACAGCGATGGCATCACCGAGGCGCGAACCCCGGATAAAAAGCAGTTCTTCGAGGTGGAGGGGTTGATGCAAACCGTCACGGCCCTTCCACCCCTGTTGCCACTGGCGGAATGTGCGGACCGAATCCGCGCTCGAGTTAATGCCTTCACTCGCGGCTCGGAGTTGCAGGACGATCAAACGTTGCTGCTGCTGCGGCGGTTGAGATGAGGAGAAGATAGATCGCTTAACTCTGCATGCGGAGAAAGTTCTGCAGCAGTTTGGGCCCTTCGAGGGTCAGAAAACTCTCGGGATGGAATTGCACGCCATGGAGCGGCCAGGTCTTGTGCCGCACCCCCATGATCTCCCCTTCTTCCGTCCAGGCGCAGATGACAAAATCCGGCACAGTGAAGGTCTCACGTCGGATGACCAGACTGTGATAGCGCGTGGCCTCGAACGGGTTGGAAAGCCCGGCAAAAACTCCCTGCCCATCGTGGTGACTGAGCGAGGTTTTGCCGTGCATGATGCGCGTGTTGCGCACCACCTCTCCGCCAAAGACATGGCCGATGCACTGGTGACCCAGACAGACGCCCAGAACCGGCACCCGGGGCGCCATCAGGCGGAGCACCTCGTTGGACACCCCGGCTTCGCGGGGCGTACAGGGACCGGGGGAGATGATCACG
>JAKOSN010000193.1 GCA_029777335.1 Planctomycetota bacterium | reverse complement strand
GTCGACAAGAATGCGCGCATTGCCAACAATGGCCGCATCGTTGATCCACAGGGCCGTCTGGTGCGCGATTACCGCGAGGTCGGCTTGCCGGCGTATCTGGAGTTCGAGATTGACAGCAATGCCGACTACTTCGTCCTTGAGGTGAATGGCGTTCGCGTTCAGCAACCGCTCAGTGATCGCGCCACGATCCCTGCGACCGGAACCGCGGGTTTCACCCCGGCGAGTTCCTCGGCGGGCACGACCACTGCGCCAGTATCGCCCCCGGCGGCAACCCAGCCCACGGAGGAAGAAGACGAATCGGCCCGGGAGTGGAAGGAGCTTCCGCTGGAGTTCGGTCCCTCCGCGTTGACCGGGGGCGACGAGGACAAGCACGATCTCGACCTGGAAAAGAGCGAGGATTGACGACAGCAATGCCGGCGCGAAGCCCCCACGAGGGCCAGCCACCGTTTCCCTCGTGGGCCGATTCTTGCACCCGGCGAGGGGGAGGTTTGCGGCGATGGCTCAATTGAAGAAGATTGTGGAGCCGTTTGGCGAGGTGAACGTCTATCCGGCCTCGGGCGGAAAGGTTCGTGTGGTCGCCACCATTCTGATGGAACCGCGCAAGGAAGGCTGCCAGACGGGGATCGCCATCGATGGTTCCGGATCGATGGAATCGCTCTATGGCCACGCCGAGGAAGGCGGATTCCTCGCCTCGCTCTTTGGCACCAAAAAGAAGGCGATCGCCAATCAGATCACTCCGGTGGCGCAGAAACTCTGCGCGTACCTGGCACGCAAACTCGACGCCGATGGCGGAACCACCTGTATCTACTGGGCGACCGGCTCAGGCGGCGGCGACATCGAGGAGGTCGGCGATCTGACCGCCGACCAGGCCGAGAAGCATGTCTTCGGTCCACCCCGTAACTTTGGCAGCGGAACCCAGTTACTCCCGGCCATGAAATACTTCGCCGAACGCTTCGCCAAGGCGCCCTTCGGCTTCTATGTCTTCATCACCGATGGGGAGCTGCATGACCTCGACGAGGTCAAAGGTTTCACCAAAAAGCTCGCGCGCGAGATTGCCCAGAAAAAGCGTAACCCGATGAAATTTGTCCTTATTGGCATTGGGCCCAATGTCAACGAGGACCAGATGGAGCAGCTCGACGATCTGGACACCGGCACCTCCGTCGATCTGTGGGATCACAAGCTGGCCGCCGAGATGAAGCATCTGCAGGAGATCTTCGCCGAGGTCGTGGATAAAAATGCCCGGATTGCCGACAAGGCGAAGATCCTCGATTCCGACGGCACGGTGGTCCGCGACTATTCAGACACAGGGATGTCCGCCTACCTGGAGTTTGAAATCTCCGCCAATGCTCCGTATTTCACGCTGGAGGTCAACAACAACCGCATCCATCAGGGGTTGTCAGACACCGCCACCGTGCCGCCCTCGGAGATGGCCTGAAAGGAGTCTCGCCATGCGTTCCCTCTTCTGGGCCCTGGTGTGCAGCCTCCTGCTGAGCGGACAAGGTCTGGCAGCCGACAAGGAGAGCGCTCCCGAAACCGCGATTCGTGCCGTGCTTGATGCGCAGGTAAAGGCATGGAACAAGGGTGACCTGGAAGCGTTCATGGCGGGCTACTGGAAATCGGACCACCTCACCTTCATTTCCGGGAGCGAACAGACACAGGGCTGGCAAGCGACGCTGGAACGCTATCGCAAGCGCTACCAGGCGAAGGATAGCGAAATGGGGCAGCTTCGCTTCAGCGAGTTGAAGATCGAATCCCTCGGACCAGACGCCGCCCTGGTGCGCGGACGTTTTCAGCTCGAACGCAGCAAGGACAAACCCTCGGGGCGATTCACGTTGATCTTCCGCCGCTTTCCCGAGGGCTGGCGGATCATTCACGATCACACCTCATCCTGAGGCAGTCGTGGTGCGGGTGCCGATCCGCAGCAGCACCTTGCCTGAACGCCCCGGCTCTGTGGCGCACCGCACTGCCGTGGCGATTGCTTCGAGCGGATAGGTTTCCTGAACCTTCGTTGTCACCAAACCCGCACGCATCATCTTGCCGATGCGCCGAAACAGACCGAGTAACGTCCAGACACGCTGTTGCCGCATCCACTCACTGAGCCAGAAGCCTTCCACGCGTTTTTGCCCAACAATCAGGGTGCGCGATTCAATACGCATCGGTTCGTTGGCCAGCACGCCATAAACCAGCATTCTACCCCCACGTCCCAGGCACTCCACCATCTGCGCGCCGGTTGTCCCGCTGACCGCGTCCAGCGCGAACGACACCCCCTTCCCCGCGGTCAACTGAAGGACTCGTTCCACGATCGGCTCGGTGGAGGTACACAACACCACATCCCCACCCGCCTGGCGCAGTTCCTCGACCTGCTCCGCCCGACGAACGAGGTTGATCGTGCGAAACCCGCATTCCTTGCCGAGCCGAATGACCATGCGTCCCAGAGCGCTCCCGGCCGCCGACTGCAAGAGCCAGCACCCGCGCGGCACGCGCAGGATGTACTGCACCATCGCAAGCGCGCTCGCAGGGTTGACGAAGAACATCGCCACCTGTTCGTCAGCGAGATTCTCCGGGACGGGAATGGCCTGGCGCGCGGGGATGATGACATGCTCTTGCCAGTTGCCGGAGCGATCGTTGATGACCGCCACTCGGCGCCCCAGCACCCGGCGCCCCAGCAAGCCGCCCCCCGACTCCTCCACCACGCCGACGCCTTCAAAACCAGGGGTAGCGGGGAGGCGTGGTTTCTGGCCATACGCCCCTTGAATGAAAAGCAGATCGGAAGGATTCACCGGACTTGCGAGCATACGAATGCGCACCTCGCCACGACCCGGGCGTGGCATCGGCACGTCGCGCACCTGCAAGACCGCGGCGGGATCGCCACAATGGTCGAACACAACCGCTTTCATCGCGCCGGTCTCCTGCTCATTCGTCGTCTCAGCCTTTCCGGGCCTCCTCCAGCGCTGCCAGCAGGTGTTTCCCCAGTTCGCGCAGGCTGTAATGCGAACGCCCTACTTTCCAGGCAGTGTCCTTGATGGTCACGTCGACATCGGCAAAGAAGAAATCCTCCTGATGGCGACGACTGCGCACCAGAATCTCCCCCAGCGGATCAACAATGTAGCTATCGCCGTAAGCGACGCCATCGGACTTCAACAGGCCGGTCTCGGGACCAAGATCGACATTATTGCCCCGGACAAAATAGACTCGATTCTCCACGGCACGAGCCACGTGATCGGCGCGCACATGCATGAAATGACTGATCAACCCCTGCTTGCCGATGTAGTTGTAATGCGGCGAAAAGACAATCTTCGCTCCCTTTAACGCCAGAATCCGCGCTGGCTCGATGTACCCTCCATCGGCGCAGATCACGATCCCAAACTTCACTCCACGGCGCTCAAAGACGGGGAACTCGCGTCCTTGCTTGTGAAAGGGCATGTAAGCCATGCACTTGCTGTACGTCCCCAGCAGGTGCCCCTTGTGTGCCACCAGGGCGGTGTTGTACAGATCCTTGCCGCGTTTCTCGTTGAAGCCGACAATCACGGTGGGATCGAACCGGGCAGTCGCATCGAGAACCTTCATCATCTGGGGAGAATCGACGGCAAAGGCATGCCGCCGCACCACCTCCTCGGAATCCTGATACCCCGTCAGATAACACTCAGGGAAGCTCACGATCTCCACCCGCTCCCGCTCGGCTCGTCTCACCCCCTCAACCACGCGTGCCAGGTTTCCCTCGAAATCCCCGCTTCTGGATTCGAATTGACAGTGACCGATTCGCAGAGTTGAAAGAGCCTTTTTGTCCTCTGCCATCTTCCACCTCTCTCCCATTTCACCCGGTGCCCAGACCTCCTGGTCGTTGATTATCCGTCCCTCCGTTGACAGCACAACAGGAAAGTCGAGCATTCGGACGCCGGCCCGATGCTTATTCGCACAAGGCTGCTATGCTAAACGACACGCTGAATCCTGTTTTCTTTAGAATCGAGACCGGTATCCATGGCGGGACCTCTGCGTATTGACTGGAGCAGTCGAGCGGTCATCTGGTTTCTGCTGGCGATCCTGGCGGCGATCATGACGCCCAGCACCGATGCGATCACCATGCTGCTCCTCTGGATCGGGGGCGTAGCGCTTTATGAAGCGGGGCGCTTCCTCTTCCGGCGCTGGAGACAATCCTCGAATTGATCCCGGCACTGCATGGGGCAAACGGCGCGTGCTTCTCTGCTGGGCGCTCATCCCTTGCGGTTGAGCGCCCGCAACGCTCCGATACCCTGGTAAACTCCCATCACTAAACCCAGCTGGATAATAAACCCCAGGATATACAGGAGCGGAATTCCGTCTTCTGGGGCGCGGATCACCACGCCATAAATTCCCCAGAAGGTGGAGAGGATGAGCAACACCAGCGCAATCACCAGCGCTGTGATGGACCGCAGCTTTGCCAATCCCCCCAGGCAGAGATACACCAACCCCGCACCGGCCTGAATCAGATTGTCCCTCTCCAGTTGCTGCGGTTTGACCCCATGCAGGAGCGGACGCAAGCCGAGGAAAAGCAGCAAACCGCCCACCACGAAAAGCACCATCGTGGCCCGATAAAGGCGACTTTTTGGATCGTGATGGAGCGGATAGAGATCCACCCCATTGAGGCTCACACGCGGAAGCCCTTGCAGGCCACCTCCCTTGCGAATCTGCAATTCTTCCCCGCTGCTCAGCGGGAAGGATCGCCCCGAAGCCAGTTCGTCCCGGTTGGCAATCACCCCAACGGATTGGCCGCGCACGCGCACTTCCATGTTGCTCCAGCGGGCATTCCAATCGATCTCGACCAGGATCGTTTCGTCTTCCATTCGGTGATAGCGCAGGGAAGGCATGGGATCTCCTCTGATCCGTAAGCGAACCCGGGATGGCGCAGCAGGTGGCGAATCTGCATTCTCCCCATTGCCTGGGTGCATGGCAAGAGGGAGTCTCCCTGGGAAAGCAACGGGGTTCTCTGGGCACCCCTGCTTCTTGAATCCGTGGCCTTGCGAACATAGGCTGGCACGAGAAGCGATGGAAATGCCTGCCCCTTCTCGGTTGGAAGGGCTGGGCGAGAGGAGTGTCAACGGAGAGTCACAATGCGTGGTATTGCGCTGGCCGGGATCGTGCTGGGGGCGTTGAGTCTTGGGACACGGGGGCAAGCAGCAGAGGGCGAGCTCGTCTATCCGCGCATCAAGGGATATGGAGGGGTGGTCGCTCTGCCCCGGGCGGCCCAGCAACCGCGCAAGGGGACGAAGGTGGTCCTCGACATCACCGCCGGGAGCAAACCCGATGAGGTCAACAAGGGGCTGGAACGCGCCGCACGGTTGCTCAATGTCTATGCCTCGGCAGGGGTCACCGAGGTGCGCGTGGCGCTGGTTTTGCACGGCGATGCCACCCGCTCGGCACTGAACGATCAGGCCTACGCGACGCGGTTTGGCACCAAAACGAATCCGAATCTCCCCCTGATTCGTGCCTTGCGCAAGGAAGGGGTGGAAGTTTATGTTTGCGGCCAGGCCCTGCACTACAAGCACTTCCCGGCGACCGAGGTGGCGCAGGAGGTGCCCGTTGCCCTCGCGGCCCTGACGGTCGTGATCAACAAGGAAAGTGAGGGATACGCCTATCTCCCGGTGCACTGAGGGACGCAACGGCAGCACATTCGTGAGACAGTGGCAACGACGAGGATCCTCGGCGTCGGTGCCACTGTCATCCAATTGTCACTAACTAGATGTTCAGCGACAGATCCCCTTCGGCGGGGTTGAAATCGGGGACAAGTTGCTGCTGATGTCGCAGGAATACATCGGCTCCCTTCCCGCCCCGAACCACATCAGCACTGAGATCGTTCCCGCCGTCGAGAAGGTCCTTGCCGCCCTCGCCGTCGAGATCATCCGTCCCCTCGCCGCCAAACAGGGCATCGTTGCCGCTCCCCCCGCGGAGCACATCGTCACCCGCGCCGCCGAGGAGAAGGTCCTTGCCACCCCCACCCTGGAGGAGATCGTTCCCCAGCCCGCCGAGCAACACGTCCGCGCCGTCGTTCCCCGCCAGTTGATCGTCGCCCTCTCCGCCATCCAGGAGGTCATTCCCCGCCCCACCGAGAAGCACGTCGTTGCCCTCGTTTCCGCGAAGGATCAACTGTATGCGACTATTCAGCTGCCCCGAGCCATCGATCCAATCATTCCCCTGTCCGCCTTCGACCGTCACCTGGCGCAGACTGCGCACTCCAGTGAGATCATTGATTGTCACCGCATCGTCACCCGCCCCCGGCTTCAACACGATCTTCTCGGTTGACCCGATATCCACGGTGAACTGAACCAGATTCACCCGTTGAAACAGCACGCGCTCGCCCATGGCGCTGAGCACAAATTGATCGCTCGCGGGCTGCCCCTGAAAGGTATCGTTGCCAAGGATGGTCACCGTATCGTTACCCTCGCCGCCATCCCACACATCGGTCAGCGTTCCCGGCGGCCAGAGGTAGTTATCATCGCCAGCGCCACCCTTGATGATGTCATTGCCAAATCCTGACACCAGGGTGTCATTGCCCGCTCCGCCGTCGAGGTAGCAGTTCCCGACCACGGGGCCAACCACCACCCCATTCACCACGCCGGCCAGTCCACCCACGATTCCCCCATGGCCAGCAGTGAGGGTATCGTTGCCGGCACCGCCCAGGAGGACGGCATCCGGAGAACTGACCAGCACGCCATTGACCAGGGTATTCAGGGTGTTACTCGTGGTGATGCGGTCGTTGCCTGCCTTGCCGTCGACCACAATTTGGATTGTTTCCGCGAGCGTGGCGTGCCCAACCACCGTGCGAATGAGTACGGTGTTCCCCTGCTCGGTCACCTGCAAATTGCCGTTGCTGTCGGCGCCGACGACGATGTTATTGTCAGCAGCGTCTCCTGTAACGGTGAGAATCCCGGAGTTGAACACGGCAGACACGGTGGGGACAAGACGTGATTCGAGCTGTTCCACCGCCAGACGGACCTTCGAGGACTTCATGGATTTGCTACCTCTTCTCGACCTGAATGAGATGAGCCAGTCCAGCGCACAGTTCCTCGCAGGCGCGCAGGGTCAGCCACTGCGCACGGAGAACCGCAACCCGAGAAAGAAAGGATTGGTTAGGATCTCAGAGAGGCCAGCAAGGTTGTGCTGAGCACTGGCATACAGGGACAGAACGACTGGTTCCGGATGGGGAGAGAAGAGAGCGCCCGCGACGGGGTTGGGGGGGGAAGCGCTCCAGGCCTCTGTCTCCGAAGTGTGGCGTGTTTTTCCACCTCTGTCAAATCGCAGGGGCGGATTTTGTTCGCTCGCCCTTCGTGTTACGCCAATCACAACGGTTGTAGAAAGAACCCGCAGCGTCATCACTGGTGTGGTGGCGCTGCGAACTCGTTTCGCTTCTGGTGACAGCTGGCTGTCAGGCCGAGGGATGCCAGCCGGCGTCGGCCCACAGTTCACCGCTGACCGCCGAGTTGGAGATCAGAAAACAGATGGCATCGGCGATCTCGGTGGGGCGGATCAAACGGCGCAGTTGCGTGTACGGCAGAATGTTCTTGTTGATGTAGTCGTCGCCCATGGCCCGGACCATGGGGGTATCGGTGAAGCCGGGGTGGATCACCCCACAGCGAACTCCGTAAAACATCGCCTCCTTCATCAACGTGGCGGCCGCCCCTTCCAGGCCAGCCTTGCTGACGGCGTAGGAAATCTGGCCCTTGTTCCCCTGCGAGGAAACAGAGCCGATAAAGATGACTGCTCCCTGCACCTCTTCCTCGGGTTGCCAGCGCCCCAGGCCCCGCCGAAAGCGATCTTCGGCCAGGCGCGCGACCATCTCCAGAGCCCAGTAAATGGGGGCGAGGAGATTGACCTCGATCACCTCGCGAAAGAGGTTGCTTGGATACACAAGCGACTTGCCCGTGGCCTTGTCGATCTTGACCGCGAGCGAATCCCGGGTGATGCCCGCCGCCGGGACACAGATATGGACCACCCCGTGCTGAGCCGTCACCTCGTCGAAGACCCGCGTGCGAAATGCGTCTTCGGTGGTGTTGCCCACGCGGGAGTCCACCACCACGCGCCCCGAGGATTCATTGATCGAACGGGCCAGATCGATGACTCGGTCGCTGCGATCGACGAGAATGACCATCCGGGTCCCGCGTTTGATCAATTCGCGGACGACCGCCTCGCCAATCCCGCTGGCGGCCCCGGTCACCAGAGCCACCTTGTTCTCAATCTTCACGGTAAGCCCTCCTCTCCCCAGGCAGTCCCTGGGCGACGATTGCGCACCGCCCGCCGGAGTCACAGAGTGGGAAGCGCGGTCGACCGTTCCGCGATCCAGCTCGCCGCCTCGGGCCAGAACTTGCGATGCGCCTTGGAGCTGACCGCCAACCCCACATGGCCAGCTTCGATCAACATCTGTTTGACCTCGGACGAACCCACATGGGGTGCCAGTCCCATCGTCGATTCAGGCGATACCAGGTGATCCTGCTTCGCCGCCAGCAGCAGCAGTGGACAGGTGATTCGATCGAGTTTCACCAGCTCGCCACCAAGGCGGAACTCTCCCTTGACCAGCTGATTGCGCTGATAGAGACACTTGACGAACTGCCGAAAGGTTTCGCCGGCGACCGGGATGTTGTCCTGGCCCCATTTTTCCATGCTGAAGAAGTTCTCCAGGAACTTCTCGTCGTGCATATTGTCCCGGAATGAGACATATTTGAGATAGTAATTTTGCACCGGCTTCATCATCTGAAACGCGCCCTGGAGGAACGTCGGGGGACAGTTGCCGAAAACATCGATGAAGCGGTCCACGTCGAAGTATTTCTCCTGCGTCCACAGATGCAGCAGGCTATGATCGCCGCTGAAATCGATCGGAGCCGCCATCAGCGTGAGGGTATGAATCAACTCGGGGTACAGAGCGGTGAACATCGTGGACATCGTTCCGCCCATGCAGTAGCCCAGCAAGTTGATGGTATCCACTCCCTTCTGCTTGCGGATGAAGGAGACGACGTTCTTTAACAGTCCAGAGACATAGTCCTCCAGGCGCATGGTGCGATCGGCAGCGGTGGCGACTCCCCAGTCGATCAGGTAGACCTCGAAGCCGTGGTTGAGCATCTGTTGCACCACGCTGCGGTCGGGTTGCAAATCGAGGATGTAGGGGCGATTGACCAGGGCGTAGCAAATGAGCAACGGCTCGCGATACTTCACGGGATGCCGGGTGTGATAGCGCAGCAGCCGCAACGAATCCTCTTCATAGACAATATCGTGCGGGGTAGTTCCCACGCGCACGCGGGCAGCCTTGTCGATCGCCCCAGGGATGGAGGCGAAGCGGGTCCAGGTCTTCATGGCCTCGTCGAACATCTGCTTTTGCATCTCGAAAAGCGAAGGAAAGAGGCCCTTGGTTTCGGTCACGATGGTTGCTCCTCTCGAAGGGGGCCGGGGTCGCGCGCGTTGGCAACGGCGCTCCCTGCTCGACGCCTGCCCCACAAGGATCCCTACATGGCGAAGCCGCCGTTGATATCCAGGACGGCGCCAGTGATGTAGGCGGCCGCGGGGGAGGCCAGGAATACCACCCCACAGGCTACCTCCTCGGGGTCGCCCAGTCGTCCCACCGGGGTCATCTTGATCACGGCTTCCAGGGCCGCGGGAGCGACCTCCTCCGTCATACGGGTTTTGATAAACCCGGGAGCGACGGCGTTCACCGTGATTCCCTTTCGCGCATACTCCCGCGCCAGCGCCTTGGTGAAGCCAAACAGAGCAGCCTTGGCCGCCGCATAGTTGGCCTGGCCAAAATTGCCAACCTCTCCAATGACACTCGAAATATTGATGATCCGGCCCCAACCGCGGTCGGCCATCTCGTCGATGAACTGCTTCGTGATCAGGAACACCCCGGTCAGGTCGGTATTGATGACCTCGTCCCACATCTCCTTGGTCATCTTCTTGAACGATTTGTCGCGCGTGATCCCCGCGTTATTGATCAGGATGTCCACCTTGCCAAAATCGCGGAGGATTTCGGCGTGCATCTTCTCGACTTCCGCCGGGTCGGCGATGTTGTGGGCGTAATAGTGCGACTCGAGCCCCAGGTGGCGGATCTCGTCGCGAACCGTCTCGGCCAGTCCTCCTCCAGTGTTGCAGCTGATCGCCACATTGGCGCCGGCCTGTGCCAGTCCCAGGGCGATGGCGCGCCCGATGCCGCGAGACGCGCCCGTCACAAACGCAGTCTTTCCAGCCAGACTCAGTCCGGCAAAGGGAAGGACCTGGGGGGAAGCCATGCTGGTCATGAATCCTCTCCATTAGAGATCTCTCAGCGCTGATTCCGTTGTCCGGCTCCTGGCACTCTTCCTGTTCCCTGGCCCGATACCTCAAGCTGGAGGGCGGCGGGGCGCAATTACGCGCGCGGCGCGAGTTTCTCCTCCAGCGATTGCAAGCGTTTCTCCAGCTGGGCAAGGCGTTCCATCAGGGCATCCTGGCCGATGCGCATGCGCTCAAACAGGCCACTGATATCGTCCAGGCGGGGGACGCCCGTGGCCCGGGCGACATCGCGGGCACGGTCCTCATAGGAGTCCTGGAGCTGCGTTACGAGTTCAAAGTTGCGCCGCATCATGTCCAGAAAGACCGGCGAACGCATGTACTGATCCAGCGACTGGGCGATCGACTCCAGCCAGCGTTTCTGCAGGGTTTCAAGGTCGCGCGCCTCGGCGACCGCATGGAAAAGTTGTTGCGATTGATCGACCAGGGTACGGGTTGCCTCGGCCCAGTGATCGAAGATGGGCGGAACCAGAGGATTCCAGCCATTGCTTGCGGTTTGCTGTGGTGTGGTCATGAAAACGCTCCGCCTTGGCTGCGGGGAGAGGCGCCCACGACCGGGTCGGGCAGACCACTCCCCGCAGTGAATCAAACCATCTCGACAGCGAGGGCCACGGCCTCTCCCCCGCCAATGCACAGACAGGCGATTCCCCGTTTGCCGCCGGTGCGTTTGAGCCCCGTGAGCAGGGTGACGAGGATGCGCGCTCCACTGCACCCGATGGGGTGGCCCAGCGCCACGGCGCCGCCGTAAATATTGATCTTCTCCTCGGGGATGGCCAGGTCGCGTTCCGCGGCCAGGGTGACCGCGGAGAACGCTTCATTGATCTCGAACAGATCGGTGGTTTGCACCTGCCAGTTGAGTTGATCGAGCAACTTGCGCAGCGCCCCAATGGGCGCCAGCGTGAACCACTCGGGCTCGCGACTGAAGGTGCTGTAGCCGACCACGCGCGCAAGAGGCTTGTAGCCGTTTTTCTTGCACAGGCTGTCACTGGCGAGTACCAGGGCAGCTGCTCCGTCGTTGATGCTGGAGGCATTCCCCGCCGTGATCGTTCCGGTGGCAGCGAAGGCCGGTTTCAGGGCCCGCATCTTCGCCTCATCAAAACGGGTTGGCCCCTCATCCTCGCTGATCTGGATGGTCTGTTTCTTGGCGACGATGCTCACCGGGATGATCTCGTCCTTGAAGATACCCTCGCTGGTCGCCTTTTGCGCGCGCTTGAAACTGCGTGCGGCGAAGTTATCCTGATCCGCTCGGCTCAATCCGCATTTGTCGGCACATTGATCGCCATACAACCCCATGTGCTTCTGGCCGTACACATCCCACAGGCCATCGTTAATCATGGCATCGATCAGTTCGCCATTTCCCATGCGATAGCCCTGGCGCGCCTTGAGGAGCAGATAGGGCGCCCGGCTCATGTTCTCCATCCCGCCCGCGACCACCACGCTGGCCTCCCCCAGACGAATCCCCTGGCTGGCGAGCATCACGGCTTTCAACCCCGAGCCACATACCTTGTTCACGGTGGTGGCTCCCACGGACACGGGCAATCCTGCCTTGATCGACGCTTGCCGCGCTGGATTTTGGCCCAGACCGGCACCGACCACGTTGCCCATGATGACTTCGCTAACATCCTCCGGTTGGACCCCCGCGCGTTGCACCGCCTCCTTGACACACAGGGCTCCCAGCTCAGGAGCCGGCACCTCTGCCAGGACCCCTCCCAGCGCGCCGATTGGAGTTCGCACCCCGGACAGGATGAATGCTTCCACGCCCATCGTTGTTCTCCCTGCAGTGCTTCAATCTGGAACCGTGCCTGGTGCCTTGCTTCCCTGTGTGCGAGACTCATGTGGGAAAGCGGGAGGTCATCTCGACCCATTTTTCCATGGCTGTCTGAAATTCGCGGGTTTGCGCCTCGAACGCCTCCTTCATGCTCTCAAAGCACTTCTGCCACAGCAGGACCGTCCGGGCGCGGAGTTCTTCCACGGTGTGGACCTCGCCCAGTTGAAACGCCTTTTCGATGTTTTGCATCCCAGCCTTGAACTGGGTTTCCATCAGTTCGCGTTGGCGGCGAACCAGTTCGTTCACCGTCTCCGCCCAGCGTTTCTGGAACTTCTGCACCTGATCGCCCCACGAGGCCGTTGCCGTGGGAACCGTCCCCGGCCACATCGAAACCCACTTGTTGAACATCTCTGTCTGCATGGCGATGGACGTTTCGGTCGCCTTCTTGAGGCTGTCGAATGCCTGGTCGAACATGGTCATCCTCCCTCCAGTGGTGGCGATCCGGGAACCGCCTCTGTGGGCCAGATCGTTTGCAACTGGCGGACCGGAAATCCCCGATCCTCCCGATTCTTCCTTGCTAGTTATTATCCGCCGCCGATGCGCCCTCGTCAACAGAGAATGCTGCATTTGCAGCAATTATTATAAACCTTTATCAAAAAACAATTAGCGAAATAATATCGACCATTCCATCGAAAAAATACTGCATTTGCACAGATTGCCGTTTGCGCACCCCGACACAAGGAGGTAAAATCGTAAGGACGGCGTCGAGTTAACCCGATCAGCACAACTGTCCGCGAAAGTGGTTCCGATCCGCACACTCAGGAGATGGTCCGTGTCCGCCGATGAACTCCCCGCCGAGGCCCCTGGTGAAAACGCGCCGATCTGTATCGTGCGCTATCCGAATCGGCGGTTCTATGACCGCAGCCAGGGGCGTTATGTTACTCTCCCGGAAATCGGAGCGATGATTCGCGCCGGGAAAACGGTCACGGTGCGCGAAGCGCGTACCAATGAGGATCGCACCAGCCTTATCCTCACGCAGATTCTGCTGGATCAGTTCCCGGAACGGATCGAGTTCATTCCCGTGCCGATCCTGCACCTGATGATCCGCGCCAATGCCCTGGTGCTGGGATTGCTCCGCGAGTATCTCCGGCAGGGATTGTTTTCACTTGAACAGTGGCAGCGCCTGGCCACGGCGAATCCCTTCGCTGCTCCCATGGAGTGGCTGAAAGGATTCCTTCCCTCCCAGCCAGAGCAGCAAGAACCCCCACCGGCGCCTCCCGCCGAACCGGCGCCGGATGTGGAGGCGCTCGCTCGGCGGATCGTGGAACTGGAGCGCCGTCTGGACGCATTCAGGAACGTTTCGGCACCCAACGATCTTCCAGGCGCGAACGGCCCGGATGCAGAGGCGCCGGTGTCGTGATGCGGTCTCTCTACTTCTTCTTGAAATCCCAGCAAACGAGCCTGGTTCCCGAGCGCGCATAGAGCCGGCCATTCGCCAGCGCCAGATGCGCCCGACAGGTCCCCTTGAGCACAGCGGCCCTGGCTGTTTCGCGATAGCCCTTTTCGCTCAATTCCACCAGGACCAGTTCGCCCTCTTCGCTCAGGACGATCAGCTGGTTATCGGCGAGCACCAGCGAGCCACACCCAAACCCATCCTTGCTCCAACGCACCTTGCCCGTTTTCCACTCCACACAGCGAAAGTGGGTGCCCTGTTCCTGGCGCCCATCGAAACCATACAGGAAACCGTTGTGGTGAACGCTGGTGCTGAAATGACAGGAGAGCGATTCATCGTTCGACCAGACTTCTTGCAGTTTGTCCCTGGTTACCTTCAGAACGATCGCTCCCGTGTCGTAGCACGCGCTGAGAAAAATCTCCTCGCCCACCACCACCGGGGAAGCAGCGTTCACCGAAGCATTGATGCGCGCTCGCCAGCGCTGGCGATGCCGTTCGGTCCCATCCCTCGGATCGAGGATGACCAGCCCCTGTCGGGTGAAGAAGACCAGTTGCCGTTTCCCCCCCAGCGCGGCGGTCACCGGGGAAGCATAACTGGCGCCGTCGTCGGTCGCCTTCCAGACTTCCTTGCCGCTCATCTTGTTCAGAGCGACGATCCCCGCACCGCGAGCCCCAACATTCACGACGAGCAGGTCTCCCTCGATCAGGGGAGAGGTGCCCACCCCGAAAAAACTCCCCGGGACCGCATAATCGTCGTGCAGAGCCCGCTTCCACACCTCCTTGCCGGTGACGAGATCGATGCAGAACAGCCGTCCATCCGCACAGAGGCAATACACCGCCTTGCCATCGATCACCGGCGTGGAACGTGGGCCATCTCCCTTCCCCAGCGGATCGCGATAGGACGTTGCCACTCGAAAGGTCCAGCGTTTCTTCCCCGTGGCCGCCTCGACACAATCCAGGAGATCCTCGTTGCCCACGCGGTGAAGCACAAGGAGGCGATCCCCGGCAATCACGGGGCTGGAGTAGCCTTCGCCCACCTCCATCTCCCAGAGAACCGGCGGACCTTTCTCGGAGAAGGCGCGAAGTAACCCGGTTTCGGTCGAGTGCGCATCGCGCGTTGGGCCAAGGAATTGTGGCCAGTCGGCGGCGGGCAGGGCGCAGACGACTCCCAGAACGAGGGTGAGTCCGAGCAATTGCCTCATAAAAGATCTCCTGTGGGGGTTAGCGTGTTCGAGCCCGCACACACCGGAAGCCGATGGTATCGCTGCGATGATCGACCGCCGCCGCAGCGCGCGCCGCAGAACGAAGGCGTTCCGCCGGATCATTCCAGGACCCGCCGCGCATCACCCCCTGCTTCGGCTCCCTGTCCAGCCAGGCGCTGCCCTCGGTGGGGGCCCCGTTGTAATCAGGATGCCAGCTATCCGCGCACCATTCCCAGATATAGCCGTGCATATCATAAAGCCCCCACGCATTGGGCTTTTTCTTCCCCACGGGCGGATCCTCGCCCTTGGAGTTTCCCTTGAACCACGCGTGCTCCCCAAGCTGCGCCTCCTCCCCAAAGGAATAGGGAGTTTTGGTCCCGGCCCGGCAGCAGTACTCCCACTCGGCCTCGGTTGGCAGGCGAATCTCCTCGTCGGCGCCAAGCAACTTGCGCTGGCGCAGTTCCTGGGTGGCCAGCCGGCAGAACTCCTTCGCTTCCTTCCAGCTGACCATCTCCACCGAGTTGCGTGGCCCCTTCCACTTGCTTGGGTTCTTGCCCACAACCGTCTCGTACAGTTCCTGGGTCACCTCGTATTTGGCCAGGGCGAAGGGAGTCTTCAATCGGATCTCGTGGGCCGGGGTCTCCTCCTTCTTCCCCTTGTCGCTCCCCATCATGAAGTTCGCCGGAAAGGTGCCCTTTCCCGGAGTGATTGGGACAAACTCCTCCACGAAGAGCTTGAGAATGCGGGTCTGCTGGTCCTTCGGGATTTGGCCCACGGCGGGAGAAGCAACCAGTGCCAGAGTGACGGCGGGGAGAACAAGGAGCGTGCGAACCATCAGACACCTCCGGAACAGAGAAGCAGAGGCGGGGATGTGTGGGAGTTTAGCAACTCCCTCGAGTGCTGACCAGGCGCCGAAATTCTCAGCCGGATTCTCGTTGCAAATCGCGCCTGGGCTCGCGAGGATGTCAGCGGAAGCGCTGCGGAACACGGAGTACCAGCGCTTCCAAGATCTTTACCTCCCTGGAGTTTCACCATGCGTAGCCTTCTGTTCTGTCTGGGCCTGGGTGCCCTGCTCGGTTTCCTCCCCGCCACGGCCTCCGCCGCTGACTCGAAGGAAACTCCTTTCTTCAACGGCAAAAACACCGACGGCTGGGAAGGACTGGGTGAATACTGGTCGGTGAAAGATGGGGCCCTCGTCGGCAACACCAAGGATGGCCTGAAGTTCAACACCTTCCTGTGCAGCAAGAAGCAGTACACCGACTTCGAACTGAGGTTCAAGGTTCGTCTCAAGGGCGGGATCGGCAACAGCGGGGTGCAGATCCGCAGTGAGATCGCCAATCCCAAGACGTTCGCCGTCAAGGGACCGCAGTGCGACATGGGGCAGCAATACTGGGGCAGCCTCTACGGCGAACTCTTTGGTGGAATGATGCAGGCCAGCAAGGCCGACATGGTCAAGAAGTTTGTGAAGACCGACGATTTCAATGACTATCACATCCGCTGCGTCGGCAAGAAGGTGACCATCAAGATCAATGGCGAAACGATGGTGGATGGCACCTTTGAGAAGCTCCCGCCCTACGGGATCATCGCCTTCCAGCTACACGCCGGTCCGCCGATGGAAGTGACCTTCAAGGACATTCAGTTCAAGGATCTGTCCAAGAAATAACGCGATTCTTGCCAGGGTGTGCGCGATGATGCCATTCGCGCACACCTCCTTCAATCCGTGCCAAGCCCCTGTCCGCTCAATCGCTCCAGCGCCTCCAGGTACTTGGCTCGGGTGCGCGCCACCACCTCCGCGGGCAACTCAGGCGGAGAACTCACCTTGTCCCAGTTGGCCTCCAACCAGTCGCGGACAAACTGCTTGTCGAAGGAAGGCGGGCTCATCCCCACCTGATAACCGTCCACTGGCCAGAACCGCGAGCTATCCGGGGTCAGCACCTCATCGATCAGGATCACTTCTCCCCCGGGAAGCACTCCCCACTCCATCTTGGTATCCGCCAGAATGATGCCCTGGTGGCGGGCATGCTCACTGGCCCGACGATAGACCGCCAGACTCGATTCACGGAGATGATTGGCCAGTTCCGCGCC
Source organism: Planctomycetota bacterium (assembly GCA_029777335.1). Lineage (GTDB taxonomy): Bacteria > Planctomycetota > Planctomycetia > Gemmatales > Gemmataceae > JAKOSN01. The sequence continues at coordinate 16,367 of JAKOSN010000193.1, read as the reverse complement.
CACCAGCGCGGCCATCCTCTCGAACGAGATGTTCTCGTCGTGGCCGGTTTCAGCCTTGGTCGCGGGGGTGAAGATCGGTTCGGGGAGTGGTTCGGCCTGGCGGAGCCCCGGGGGCAAGGCGATCCCACAAACGGTGCCAGTGGCCTGATACTCTTTCCACCCCGATCCGGCGAGGTAGCCGCGCACCACGCATTCGATTGGGACAACCGAGGTTTTGCGCACCAGCATCGTGCGACCGCGCAGAACCTCCTGCTGCGCGGCAAACGGGGGTCCCATGGCGGCGACGTCCATGCTCAGCAGGTGGTTTGGCACATTGAGAAAGTCGAACCAGAAGCGCGCCAGCGCCGTCAGGATTCGCCCCTTGTCGGGAATTCCCGTGGGCAGCACGACATCGAAGGCACTGATACGATCGGTCGCCACGATTACCAGGCGATCGCCCAGATCGTAGACATCGCGGACCTTCCCGCGCCGACAGGGAAACTCAGCAATGTGGCTCTGCAGAAGGATGCTCATGGTTGACTCGGTTCGGGACCGCCGGGGAGGACACCGCTAGCATTCTTACCGCCTGCTCGGCCAAGGGGCAACCGAGAGAAACGCTAGAACAGGTGCGTTCCGTCTGTGCGGACGCCTTTGTAGGGAATCGCCCTATTTGCCCCTTCCTCAGGTGTTGTCTGGAAGGAATCTACACCCTAGAATTACATCGGAACGTAGAACGAGGCGCACACTACCCGCGAGCCTAACATCACCAATCAGCAGGGTATGCGCCGCTTTTTTTGCCCCAATTGCACCTGGGGAACGGATTTTTCAAGAGTCTCCCCGTCGTTCCCTTCGTGAACTCTCTCCAAGAGTTTTGGCGTTGTGCCACGGTTCGCGACGCTGCCGCTCAGGCTTTGCCCTGACGGCGGAAAGGTGAAGAGTCCCATGAGTCAGCCCCAGCAAACGAGCGTGCGCGAGCCCTCCAGCACTCCCTGGCAACAGGCGTGGCTGGATCGCTATCCCTGTGACATGCCCTCGTCGATCCCCTATCCCCGGGCACCCTTGACGGCGTTGCTCGAAAACGCCGTGCGCGAATACCCCACCAAGATCGGGTGTACGCTCTATGGCCGGGGCATGACCTTCGCGGAGATCGACGAGCGCGCCCGTCGTCTGGCCACCTCGTTGATCCGTCTTGGCGCAGGTCCCGGCAAACACGTCGGCGTGCTTCTGGCGAACATCCCGGAGTATCTGATCAGCTTGCAGGCGATCTGGCTTACCGGTGCGACAGCGTTGCAACTGAGCCCACTCATGGTGGCCGAGGAGTTGCATCACTGGGTCGAGGCGACCGGATGCCGCATTGTGGTGGCGCTCGATTTGCTCGCCCCCAACCTTCAGCATTCGCTGGATCACGGTCCGCTGGAACATCTCGTGGTCACCTCGTTGGCCGAACGGCTGGCGCTGTGGCGAGGCTGGTTGTATCGCATTGAACGCTATCGGCGCGGAGGCCCCTTCCGACTGCGTGATATCGGTCAGGTGCATCGCTTTGACAGCATGCTTGCGGCTGAACCGTTCCGCGGCGAAGTGCCGGTCAATCCACTCGAGGATGTCGCCGTCCTCGCCCCCACCGGAGGCACCACGGCGTCGCCCAAGGCGGTGATGCTGACACACCGCAACCTGATGGCCAACGCCTTGCAATTGCGTCACTGGGCAGGGGGACCCGATGGCCAGGAAGGCATCCTTGGGGTGCTCCCCTTCTTCCACAGTTACGGCCTGTGCGTGTCGTTGTTGACCTCGTGGGCCAAGGTGAGCACGCTCCACCTCTATCCGCGTTTCGAGGCGCGCGCGGTGCTCGGGGTGATCGAGCAGCATCGCCCGGAAATTATCCCCGCGGTCCCGGCGATGCTAAACGCCCTGAATATTCAGATGCGCAAGGGAAGGCACGATCTGTCCTTTATGCGCGTGGTGGTGTCCGGAGCGTCCGCGCTCGATCCCTCGGTGCGCAGCGAATTCGAAAGCCACGGCTGCCAGAATCTTATTGAAGGATATGGCCTGACCGAGGCGAGTCCGGTGACGCATGTCAATCGCCTGGGAGCCGACAATCGCCCCGGAAGCATTGGTGTGCCGCTCGCAGACACCGAGGCCCGCATCGTCGACCCGGTGGCCGGGCTCGAAGAACTCCCCGTCGGAGCGGTGGGCGAGTTGATCGTCCGGGGGCCGCAGGTGATGAAGGGTTACTTCAACAGCCCCATGGCCACCGAGGCGGTGCTACGAGATGGCTGGCTTTTCACCGGTGATATGGCCCGACGTGATGGAGCGGGTTACTACACCATTGTGGATCGCAAAAAGGATATCATCAAGACATCCGGGTTCCTCGTCTTCCCCGCCGAGGTGGAAGAGGTGTTGATGACGTTCCCCGGTGTGGCCGAGGCGGCCGTGGTGGGTCAACCCGACCTGGAAAAAGGCGAGGTGGTCAAGGCGCTGATCGTTCCGCGTGAAAGCGCTCGCATCGACCTGTACAATCTGGAGGAACACTGCAAACTGCATCTGGGCAAACACAAACGACCTCGCCAGATCGAGATTGTGCGTGAATTGCCCAAGAATTTCCTGGGGAAAGTGCTACGCCGCCGGCTTCGTGAAGGCGGAATGGCCCCGCTCCCTCCCTCGAACTGAGGGCTTTCCAGGCGCTCAACAAAACCCCAGAGGCACGACGGCCAGGTATCCGTCCCTGCCCCTGGGGTTTGCGCCTTTGCCACCCACTCCTGCCGCGCCCGTTCGCCGAGCAAGGCACGGTCCGCAGGCGACGCGCACTCACTTGCTGGGAACCACCCAGATGTTTCGGAAAACCACCGGGTTGCCGTGATTTTGCAGCTGAAAGGCTCCTGCCGTCGGTCCTTCCTTCTGCCCGCCTCCAGTCGGCCCCTTGTTGAGTTTCACGCGCTCGTGCACCACCACCCCGTTGTGCTTCACGGTGACCACCGCATCGGCGACTTTCTTGTCCCCCTCGAAGCGGGCTGCCTTGAAGTCGATGTCATACGTCTGCCAGCTGAGCGGCGGATAGCACATGTTCACGCTCGGCGCGATCTGCGAATAAATCCCGGCGCATTCATTGTTCTTTCCATCCAGACCAAAACTGTCCAGTAACTGAATTTCCCAGCGATCCTGCAAATAGACCCCGCTATTGGCCCGCCCCTGGCCGCGCGCCCTGGGCATGTACGGCAGACGAAACTCCAGATGCAGGGTGAAGTCCTGGAACTTCTCCTTGCTGCGGATGCCGTTGTTCAGCAGGTTGCCCTCCACGACCTTTCCGCCCTGCCAGGCACTGGGGTCCTTGCCCTCGAAGAGGACGATCGATCCCGGCGGGGCCTTCAAACCCAGGGTGGGGCTTTTGCGCTCCACGCGTGAGAGCGAGAATTCCGCCCCTTCCTGGTTCTTCCCTTTCATGCGTCCCCTGGAAATGGTCGCGGACCACCCGGCTCCTGTGACCCCGGTCGTTGCGTCTTTCCTCTCACCCTTTGCCCGGATGCGTGTCTTGCCATCCCATCCCTCACCCGGGAGTCCACCCGGGAGAAACACCACCATGAACTTCCCATCTCCCTCCGCAACAACCTGGGCGCCCAGCTTGCCCTTGCCCTGGAGTTCGCCCAGGTACTCTCCCTGCACCTGGAAATCCGGCCCCGCTTTCTTGGGATCGGTGAAGGTGTTCGACTCGCCCTTTTGTCCCGTAGCCGTCAACGCAAACAGCCCAATCAGAAGGATGCTCCCCAGCCCTGCCATGCTGCGCTTCATGCCCTACCTCGTTGTTGTCGTTCCACAGGCGATATCTCTCGTGCGGACTGATCGTAACCGTCGCCCGAGTGGTTCGCAAGGAGATGCCTGGATTGCCCACGGCGGTTGGTGTTGTACCCCCACGGACTGTCTGTTATGAGACGCTATCGAACCAGGGGAGCGCCCATGGATTATCAGGTTCAACTCGAGATTTTCCGCGGCCCGCTGGACCTCCTCCTTTATCTGGTCAAGCGCGACGAACTCGATCTGCGCGATATACCCATTGCGCGCGTGACGGAACAATTCATTGCCTATCTCGACGTGCTCCAGATGATCGATGTGGAGCGCGTGGGCGACTTCCTGGTGATGGCCGCCACGTTGATGGAACTGAAAAGCCGAATCCTGCTCCCTCGCCCCGAGGAGTTCCACGAGGAGGAAGATCCCCGCCAGGAACTGGTGCGTCAGTTGATTGAGTACAAGCGTTTCAAGGATGCTGCCGCACTGCTGGAGGCACGTGCCGAGGAGCATGGCCAGCGGTTATCACGACAGCCCATCGTCACTCGTTCGCCGAGTGGACCGGCCCCCCTGCGCCCCGTCGAATTATGGGATCTGGTCAGTGCATTTGGCCGCCTGCTGCGCGAAACCCTCGCGGTCCAACAGCATCAGATCTCGGTCGATCAAACGCCCCTGCATGTCTTCATGGAGGAGGTGAGCGCACGCCTGGCCAGCGCGGGCCGTCTGTCGCTAACCGAACTCTTTACGCCCCCGCGAACGCGGAGCCGTCTGGTTGGCTTTTTCCTGGCGATTCTCGAGCTGATTCGTTCGTTTCGAGCCCACGCCGAGCAGAGTGATCCCTTTGGCGACATCTTCGTCGTCGCCACGCCGCGCGAGGCGAATGTTACCACCCTCGCCGAGGCAGAACCTCCCAGCGCCGAGAATCCTCCTTTGCTCGACCCTGCCCAGGCCCAGCTAGGCGAGATTCCCTCGGAGTGATCTCCGCTTTCCCCGCCTCGTCTTTCCCTTCGCGATCGGTATAGTGCCTGAAAGACGCCATCCACACCGCACCAGGCTCCCAGGGAGTGCGCGGCATGAGCTTTCAGGTAAGCACAAGACAACAGGCTGTCAGCGGATCGCTCGACGGCACGATCCATGTGCTCGAATCGCGTGCCAGCGGAGATCGCGCCGAGGTCTGGCCCGCCCTGGGGTTTAACTGCATTCACTGGTCGGCCGAGGAAGCGGGGCAAACTCTTGACCTCCTCTACAGCGATCCGCAACTCTTCGCCAACGGTCGGCCCACACGCTCAGGGATCCCCGTGCTCTTTCCCTTCCCCAATCGGATTCGGGACGGGAAGTTCTCCTGGGAAGGCCAGGACTACTTGTTGCCGACCAACGATCCGACCCAGAAAAATGCCATTCACGGCTTTGCCTGTCGGCATTCCTGGCGTGTGGTGGATCAGGGCGCGAACGAGGCGTCCGCCTGGATCACCGGCGAGTTTCTCTGTTCGCGCGATGCGCCCGCGGATCGTCCCCTCTGGCCGGCAGATCATCAACTGCGGCTCACAATTCGCCTGGAACGAGGCCAGCTGAGCCTTCATGCAGAAGTCTACAATCCCGATCGTGTGAATCTTCCTTTTGGCCTGGGGTATCACCCCTATTTTCGTGTCCCACTCGGGGGCGGAACCCCTGAGGAATGCCTGATCCAGGTGCCGGCCGCACGATACTGGGAGTTGCGCGACAACCTCCCCACGGGTCGGCAACTTCCCGTCGACGGTCCGCGCGATCTGACAACCGCGCGCGCCTATGCTTCTCTGCAGGTCGATGATGTGCTCACCGGGATTTTGTCCGATGCCCTCTCGCCGCCGCTCGATCCGCGCTACAATGGAGCGATGCATCAGGGCGAGCGCTGGCTGGGGATCGCGTCCTCGCCGGCATTTCGCGAGCTGGTGGTGTTCACCCCGCCCCATCGGCAAGCATTTTGCCTGGAACCGTACACCTGTGTCACCGATGCGATCAACCTTCATGGCCAGGGAGTGGATACAGGGCTGAAGATCTTACCCCCCGGCCAGCGCTGGACAGGTGATTTTGTCCTGCGCCTGTGGGGAAAAAGGACCACGTGATGTCACAACGGAAGAAAAGTCGCTCGCCCGGCCCTGCGCCGATGCCCGCGCTGTTGCGAGAGAAGATCAAGCCGCCGGTGGTGCTCGTCCTGGGCACGCCGGCCGAGGTGGCCAACGTCGTCACCACGCTGGGGACCGCGGAGGTCACCTGCTATCAAATGGATCGCTTCCCCGCCGAGCGCATCCGTGAAAACCTGGGCGCGGGGATCACACTCCAGACCGCGCCCGACCTGTGGGACCTCCCGGCCGAGTTTCAGACCGTCCTCTATCTCCCGGCGCGGGCAGGCGAACGGGAATTGAAGATCGATATGATCGAGCAGGCCTACCACATTCTGCGCCCGCATGGGCAAATCCTGGTGTGGTCGCCGTACGAGGTGGATTCGTTCTTTCCCACGCTGCTCAAGAAGATCTTCGGCCGTGCGAGCAGTTATGCGCTCGATCAGGAAAGTGTTTTTGCCTCCACGCGCGAAGGCGAACGCCCCCGGCGCCGCCACGAAGTGACCTTCCAGGTGCGCGTCAACGAGCACACCTCGTGTCGCTTCGTTTCGCGCCCCGGCGTCTTTGCGTATGGTCGCTTTGACATGGGCGCGCGGGCGATGATGGAAACGGTGGAGTTAAGTCCGGGCGAGCGCGTGCTTGATCTGGGTTGCGGCTGTGGCACCAATGGCGTGCTTGCCTGGCAACAGGTTGGCCCAGGGGGACACATCACCTTTGTCGATACCAATTGCCGCGCCGTAGCGCTGGCGGAACTCAACGCCAGGCAGAATGGAGTGACCTCGTTCGATGCCCATGCAACCACCACCATGAGCGAACTGCAACCGGGAAGCTACGATGTGGTGCTGGCCAACCCGCCTTACTTCGCCCAGGGCGCGATCGCTCGGTATTTTCTGGAGCAGGCGCGCATCTTTCTCAAGCCACAGGGGCGCTGCTACCTGGTGACCAAATCTCCCGACGAAATCGGCACCATGATGAACGAGATCATCGGCAGTGTGGAGTTCACGCTGGCACGCAACTATTTCATCCTGTCATCCGGGTGACCGGCCGATGTCAGCGAAATCGACCAGAAGGGGCACTCGGCCCCGCTGGCAGAGCGCGGCGGCCAGAACTACAATCCCAGTGGGAATCCCTACGTGTTCCACGGAGAAGATAATGTCTGATCCCATCGTCATTCGCTGCCGGGAAAATGGCCCCCTGGTGGTGCAATTGCCCATCAAGTTGACCGATCACCTTGGCAACGAGTTCCCGATCCCTGCGGGGAAAGATAACGTCGCCCTGTGCCGTTGTGGCCATTCGGGGAACAAGCCCTTTTGCGATGGCACCCATCGCACCGCCAACTTCGTCGCCGGGGAAAAAGCGCCCGAAAAACCGGCGTGAGTGCTTCTGTAAAGACGTGGCGGGAGCGACGCCCTGAGGGAAGGGCATCGCTCCCACGGAATGCACCTTGACTCGTTCTAGCAGACCGCCGAGCGCAACAGCCGGTCGCGAATCGTGGGCTCGCGCTGCCCGCGGTTTTGCATCATGCGCACCTCGTCACGCAGGCGCTGCAACTCAATCCGGTCGCGTGCCAGCTGAGCCCGTTCGCGCGCCATGTGCAGTTCGGCCTCGCGGGCGGCCTCCTCCATCTCCTGAGTGCGGATCTGCAACTGCCGCATTTGCTCATTCAAAAGCTGGCGATCCTGTTCCAGCTCCTGATGGAAGCGATTCAATTCGGCCTCGTAACTGTCGGCATCCAGGCAGTCGACATCCTCGGCTCGTAGCTGCCGCAAGCGCTCCAGCTGTGAGTTCTTCACACTCACCTCGCGACGCAGTTCGCCCAGTTCCAGGCTCAGCGCCTCGATCTGTTGTTGCGCGGTATGGGTGCGATCCTCCAGGCGATGCATCAATTCTTCGCGGTCGCGTTCCCGCGCGTTCACCTCTTCGCGCAAGCGCGCATTCTCTGCTTCAAGACGGCTCGCGAGATCGTCGCTCACCACCGGAGTTTCCTGAACCCTGGCCCGCAACTCCGAAAGTTCACGCTCTTTCTCGTCCAGTTGCAGGCGCAGTTCAGCGAGGGCCTCCTGATCTGGCTGAGCAACCGGCGCGGCGCGGCGTGGCACCACCGGCGTTTCCTCAATGCTGGTGGACTGCTTCGCTTCACGCTGGCGCATCAGGTATTCCGCGTAGCGATCCAGTTCGTTGCTGCGCAACTCGAGCTTGCGTTGCAACTCGCTCTGCTCGGCCTCGCGTCTCTGAAGTGTACCGAGCCGATCGGCGCATTCGCGTTCGCGCTGGGAGAGTTCTTGCTCACGCAGCCCAACCTGCTCGGAACGTTCCTGTTCGCGCAGCGCCATCGCCTGAGTGAGTTCCTGTTCGCGCCGCTGAAATTCCTGGACGAGCTGTGCGCGTCGTTGTTCCAGTCCGTCCTCCAGGCGATCGAGACGATCCTGGAATTTCTGGGTTTCGCGATCGAAGTGCGTCCGGGCTTTCTCCAGTTCGCGTTCCGCGATTTCCAGTTGCTGGCGTCGTTGTTCATATTCGCGCAGCCGGGCCAGAAGTGCTTGCTGGCTGCGTTCCACCTCGGCCTGGCGTTGCGCGAGTCGGGCTTCGGCCTCCCGGTCATTGCGCCGTTGCTCCCGGAGACGGCGCCGCAATTTCAACCCCAGGTGGGCGAGTCGCCGGCGTGATCGTTCCAGCCGAGACATTTCCGGCGAAGGGAGTGTCATTGGGGTGACAGTGGGGCCTGCTTCACCAGGGGCATGACAGCCGGGGAGGTGCGCCTGGAAGCTGAACGCCCCAATTTGCAGAGTGTCGCCGTGAATGAGGGGTTCATCCTGAACCGGCTTGCCATTAACGCGCGTCGCCAGACGCCCTGTGCAATCACGCACCCGCCAGCCCCCTTCAACGCGCGCCAGCACACAGTGAATCGGGGCCACATCGTTGGAGGCAAGATTCAAGTTACAGCAGGGGGCGCGACCAATCACCAGGAGGTCGCTCTCCAGGGGACGGCATTTCTTGGAGGTGTTGCCGTAGGTGACAATCAGGGCCGGTTGAGATGGGTCCAGACAATCTCTTTGATCTCTGCGCATGACAGGTTCCCGAAAGAAGTACGCCCTCTTGCATCGGCGCCATGAAAGCGCGGATGATCGAAGAATGGATGAGACAAGAGTGCATCAGAGGCTGCCGCAGAACGAGTCGGCGCGTCCACCGCATTCAGGGGGTAGGGCAACCTCAAACTGGACGGGATACTCCAGTCTAGAACACAAAATCGCTGCGTGTGGAGAAAAAGACAAAATTGTTGGGATTGGTACAGGCGGTTAACAAAGGAACGCCCGACGACCGTCGCCGGGACGTTCCTTCACTCGGGGAAGAGTTGGTGCGCAGAAGAAAGGGGGAAGGCTGTCGGTCTCCGAGGACCCCGGGCGACTCAAGTAGCAGACACCTCCGAGGCAGTTCGCGACTCCACAACGTAGTGGCGTCCACGGTATCTGGTCCCGGTTTCCTCGGGCCGGCAGCCTCCCCGGTAGCAGAAACAGGCCACTCCTCTGTTCACTGGGCAAACGCAGGCGACCGACAAACTTGCGCCCCACGGAAACCGAGCACGCTCGCTGCACCCTGGCCTTGTGAGACTTCCAGCGAGGTTCTATAACACAGGAACGGACTAGATGGCTGGCATCAGGCAAGTGCACGTTTCATGAGCGACCCGTCCCCGATCTTCCTGATTGGCGCGCGCGGCACCGGCAAAAGCACCGTTGCCCGTCTCCTCGCGGAACACCTCGGTTATGACTGGGTCGATGCTGATGTGCTTCTGGAACAAAGGCAGGGGAGGAGCATCCGCCGCATCTTCGCCGAGGAGGGCGAGCCGACCTTCCGCGACCATGAGGAAGCGCTCCTCGCCGAATTGTGTTCTCGCACACGAACGGTCATTGCCACCGGTGGAGGGGTCGTTCTGCGCGCGAGCAATCGCCAACGGCTGCAGCAGTCTGGCGGAGCGGTGATCTGGCTCCGCGCCGCGGTCGAGATCCTTTGGCGGCGACTTCAGGGCGATCCGACGACTGCCGAGCGACGCCCCGCCTTGCTCGCTCCGCACGATGGCCCGCGCGAGATCGAGGAATTGTTGCGCATCCGAGCCCCGCTGTATCTTGAATGTGCACAACTGACTGTGGATACCGGGGAGTGTGCGCCGGCCCAGGTGGTGGCTCAGATCGCGACCTGGCTGGCGAGCAGCGGTCGCCTGGCACGAACGGAAAACGGCTCACGTTGAGCGACGATGGAAGACTACCTGATCTACATCTGGCTGGGTATGACCTTTGTCCTTGGGACCATCGTCGGCAGCGGACTCAACGTTGCCATCTATCGCTTGCCCCTGGAAAAGAGCATTCTCTGGCCCAGTTCGCGCTGTGGGGTGTGCTATCAACCGGTGCGCTGGTACGACAATCTCCCCCTGCTCAGTTACTGGGTGCTGCGCGGGCGCTGTCGGGCCTGTGGCACTCCCTATTCCATGCGCTATTTCCTGATCGAGTTATTCACCGGACTCGTGTTTGCCGGGCTGTTCTATCTCGACATCGTCGTGAATGTGAGTGATCTGCTCAGCCTGCGCCAGATGCACACCTCGATTCAGCTCGGTGCCATTCCGCTCTCGGCCTGGGGCTACTGGGCAGGGCACTGTGTGCTGGTTTCGTTCCTGATCATCACCTCTTTTTGCGATCTGGATCATCGAGAAATTCCCCTGAACATCACGGTCACGGGGACAATCGCAGGAGTGATCTGGTCGGTGCTCTTCCCGTGGCCGTGGCCCAATGAGCGCTTCGACTGGGAATGGGTGGAGCGCCGCAATACCGAGGTGCAACAGCGACTGCACAAGGGAATCCCGCCCTCGGTGGCGGCTCGGGAAGCGGCCCAGCGTGAAGGGCGCGACCCCTTTCAACCGCAACTCCTGATCGGCGCGCAGCCCTGGCCTGTGTGGTATCCGCTCCCTGCCTGGGCCCCCGCGGGGAGCTGGCGCCTGGGGCTGCTCACCAGTCTCGCGGGGATTGCCGCAGGAACCCTGACCCTGCGCGGCGTGCGCTTTCTGTTTGGCCTGGGACGCGGCAAGGAGGGCCTGGGATTGGGCGATGCCGATCTCATGATGATGGCGGGGAGCTTCCTGGGCTGGCAGGCGACTCTGCTGGCTTTTTTTGTGAGCGTCTTTCCGGCCCTGGCGGTGGGATTGGTTCAGATTCTCTTCCGCGGGCGTCAGGATCTCGCCTTTGGCCCCCCGCTCGCCCTGGGCATCCTGACGACGGTGCTGGGTTGGCGCTGGCTGGGCCCTCATTTTCAGATTCTCTTCTTCAACGAGGGGATGCTGCTCTTTCTGGGGGTGTTCGGCGCGGTCTTCATGTTTCTGGCCAGCTTTGTGCTGCGAAAAATTCGCCCCGCCTGAAGGGCTCTCGGAGTGCGTGGTGATGCAACAGATCGTCATCGTCGATTATGGGATGGCCAATCTCCGTAGCGTCCAGAAAGCGTTCGAGAAAGTGGGCCATCCGGCGCATATCAGCGCGGATCCCAATGTGGTCGCCGAGGCAGACAAGATTGTCCTCCCCGGCGTGGGCGCCTTTCGCGATGCTATTGCTCGACTGAACGAAAGCGGTCTGGCAGCCCCGCTGCGCGACCACCTGGCGCGTGGGAAGAAATTTCTCGGCATCTGCCTGGGTTTGCAACTGCTGTTTTCCAAAAGCTACGAGGAGGGCGAGTACGCCGGGCTCGATCTCTTCCCGGGCGAGGTGGTGCGTTTCCCCGAACAGCCCGGACTGAAGGTTCCGCACATGGGGTGGAATCAGTTGCAGCTTGTCCGTGCGGCCCCTCCGCTCCGCGAAACACCAAATCAGGCGGCGGTGTACTTTGTACACTCCTACTACGTGGTTCCTCGCGATCGGAGCCTCGTCGCGACCGAAACGCTCTATCCGACGCCGTTCGTCTCCGCGATCTGGCACGAGAACGTCTTCGCCACGCAATTTCATCCGGAAAAGAGCCAGCGAATCGGGCTGGAGATGCTCCGACAGTTCGCCCTGTGGCGCTAGCCCGATTCGCGGAGCGGCGCCTTCTCCCTTCGCCAGAAAGAGCAAGCGAAAGGCACGGCGCGACATGCGCTGCGAGCCACCTCCCGGGCAGCGTTTTGCCTTCTCCGGATTTTCTTCTTTGAGTTCTTCAAGACTTTGTGGTGAACTTTCAGTTATCCAGGAAGCGAGAAGGAGGAGCGCGTGCTCATCTTGCCGGCAATCGATCTTCGTGGCGGACAGTGTGTCCGGTTGCGGCAGGGCGATTATGCCCAGGAAACCGTCTTCGATGCGGATCCGGCCGCAGTGGCGCGGCGCTGGGTGGAGCAGGGTGCGAGCTCTCTCCATCTGGTGGATCTGGACGGCGCACGCGAAGGGCATCCCAGCAACGGCGCGAGTGTACGAGCCATCGTGGCCAGCGCCGGAGTGCCCTGCCAGCTGGGGGGCGGCCTTCGGGAGGAGAGCCACCTGGAAGAAGCCTTCTCGTGGGGGGTGGCGCGCGTGATTGTCGGCACCCGGGCCTTGCAGGATCCCGACTGGTGTGAGCGCATGTGCGCCCGCTTCCCTGGACGCATCGTTCTGGGAATCGACGCCAAGAACGGTCAGGTAGCCACCGAGGGCTGGCTACAGGTTTCCGAACTTTCGGCCCTGGAGCTGGCGCGGCGTTGCGAGCGCTGGCCGCTGGCGGCGCTGATTTATACCGACATCAGTCGCGATGGCATGCTGGCGGGTCCGAACTTCCCTGCCATGGCCGAGATGGCCCAGGCCGTGCGCTGGCCGGTCATCGCCTCGGGTGGGGTCACGTCCCTGGCCGATGTTGGACAACTCGCCGCGCTGGGGTTGGCGGGTTGCATCATCGGGCGAGCCCTCTATGAAGGTCGCATCGATCTCCCCCAGGCCATTCAGACCGCAGCGCGGAGCGCGGCGCCCGGGGCGCCCAGGTAAAGGACGCAGCGACCTCTTGAAGCGAACACCTGTAATCTCACTCTCCTAGCCAAGAGGAAGGTAGCATGGCGTTGTACACCACAGGGGATATCCGCAACCTGGCGTTGGTTGGGCATGCCGCGGCCGGCAAGACGTCGTTGGCCGATGCCCTGTTATTTCAAGCCCACGCGGTCGATCGCCGCGGCAACGTGGACGATGGCTCCAGTGTGGCCGACTACGACGACGAGGAGAAGAAACGGAAACACTCCATCGATAGCAGCCTCCTGCACCTCGATCACAAGGGCAAGCGGCTCAACCTGATCGACACCCCCGGCTATCCCGACTTCGTCGGCGCGGCCCTGGGTGGCCTGAACGCGATCGAGACGGCGCTGATCGTCCTCTCTGCCCCTTCGGGGATTCAGGTCAACACGCGCCGCATGTTCAAGGAAGCGGGACGCCGTGATCTGGCGCGCATCTTCGTCATCAACAAGATGGATGCCGACAACATCACCTTTCCCGAACTCCTCGCGACCATGCGCGATACCTTCGGAAAGGCATGTGTGCTCTTCACGGCACCCGTGGGCGTGGGCGCTTCCTTCTCGGGCGTCGTCAGCGTTCTCAATCCCCCAGCCTCCCCGCCGGCGGGGTGTCCGATCGATCTGGCAGCGGCACGCTCCCAGTTGATCGATGCCGTGGTCGAGTCCGACGATAGCCTCATGGAGAAGTACCTCCTGGAAGGGGCAGTCACCTCGGAAGAACTCCTCGCGGCGTTGCCCAAAGCACTCGCGAGCGGCAACTGCATGCCGGTCTTCTGCACCTCGGCCAAGAAGGGCAGCGGGGTGGCGGAACTCCTCGATGCGCTGTGCGACCTGGGGCTGTCACCCCTGCAGGCCAAACCGCGCCAGATCAAGCTCAAGGGGAGCAATGGCGAAAAGGAGGTTCCTCTTGAAGTGACCGAGCAGGGCGAGTTCCATGCCCAGGTCTTCAAGACTCTCACCGACAAGTTCGTCGGCAACCTCAGCTATCTGCGTGTTTACTCCGGGAAAATCACTCCGGAACAACCGCTGGTCAACGAGCGCACCGGCAAATCCTCGCGCTCCAGTGGATTGCTTCAGGTACAGGGCAAGCAGCAGACCCCTGTGCCCCAGGCGATCCCCGGAGACATCGTCGCGGTCGCCAAGGTCGAGGATCTCCACATCGGCGACACCGTCGGCAATCACGCCAATACCGGGGTGATGCCCACGTTCACCTTCCCGACGCCGATGTTCGGTCTGGCGGTTGAACCCAAGGCGCGCGGCGATGAGCAGAAGATCAGCGGGAGCTTGCAAAAGATCGCCGACGAGGATCCAACCTTCCGCGTCACCCGCGATAGTCAGACAAAGGAACTGGTCATCACCGGGATGAGCCAGCTTCATCTCGACGTGATCCAGGCACGGCTCAAGCGCCGCTTTGACCTGGAAGTGATCACCCACGAACCGAAGATTCCCTATCGCGAAACCATCACCAGCACGGCCGAGGACAATCACCGCCACAAAAAGCAGAGCGGTGGCCGTGGTCAGTTCGGCGAGGTGCATCTGCGCGTGTATCCCCTGCCGCGCGAGATCACCAGCAAGGAACTGTTCTTCAGCGATTTCGCGACCAAGGAGAAGTTCGAGAAACTGCGCGTGGATCACTGCCACTACGATGCCGAGTTCAACTTCGGCTTCCTTGATACCATTGTCGGAGGGACGATTCCCAATCAGTTCGTTCCGGCGGTCGAAAAAGGGTGCCGCGAACTCCTGGAACGCGGTGCGCTCGCGGGCTATCGCATTCAGGATGTCGCCGTCGAGGTGTTCTTCGGTAAGGATCACCCGGTGGACAGTTCCGAACAGGCGTTCAAAACCGCGGGGCGATTGGCGTTCAAAAAGGCATTCCTGGGCGCACACCCCGTGCTGCTTGAGCCGATCGTCGATCTGGAAGTGACGATTCCCCAGGCGAAAACTGGTGATGTGCTCAGTTTTCTCAACACCAAGCGGGCGCGCATTGAAAACCAGGACAGCCTCCCCGGCGATCTGGCAGTCATCAAGGCGAAGGCCCCACTGGCAGAAATGACGCGCCTCAACGCCGAGTTGAGCAGCCTCACCGGCGGGCAGGCGGCTTACGCCATGGAATTCAGTCACTACGATACAGTGCCCGGCAACGTGCAACAACAGATCGTCGCCAAGTCCAAGATGGCGGCCGACGAGGAGGATTGAGCGCTTTCGACGCTCAGGCATCTGGGAAACGCAAAAGCACCGACCCTCGAAGTGAAAGATGGTTCTCTTCGAGGGTCGCCTTCTGCTGTGGCGCCGGGGCGTTACTTCCCGGTTCCGCCATTGAACCCAAAGCCCTTGCCGCCAAAGCCGCCGATCCCGAACTGGCCCCCGCCCACCCCGAATTGCCCGAAGTTGCCGAACTGTCCGAAGTTCCCGAACTGCCCACCCACGCCGCCGAAGCCTGGGCCAAGGCCGTTGAAGCCGCCCCCGAACCCATTGAACCCGCCCACGCCGCCGAAGCCATTGAATCCGCCCGCGCCGCCGAAGCCGTTGAATCCCCCCGCTCCCCCGAAACCGTTGAATCCCCCCGCACCAAACTGGCCGAACTGACCAAACTGGCCAAACTGGCCGAACTGGCCGCCGTTCCCAAATTGACCGAATTGACCGAACTGACCGAACTGACCGAACTGGCCGCCGTTCCCGAATTGACCGAATTGACCGAACTGACCTGCGCCAGCCCCGCCGGAGGCACCAAGGTACGTGCCGGTGATACTCGGCAGAATCCGAACATTATTGCCACCCTGCTGGGCCAGAACCGCAGGCGCACTCCCCAGCATGGTCAAGAGCCCGATTACCGGCGTGAGCACTGAGAGACGACGAATGCGACACATGAGCGTACCCCATGAATCAAGGGACAATCCTAGGTAGAGCTGGGTGAAACACCATTACGAAGTGGTTCTCGCCGGATCTCGGCGAGCCGTCGCCCAGGCACCTGAGCCAGGATGTGGGAAGAGGGAGGCCGAAGAGGTCGTTTCACGCCTCCCTTGCCAGGGCTCAGACTTCTTATTCTGGAGACGCCCAGGTTCCGTGTTCTTGCGCGACCGGCAAAAAAATTACCATTCCCCCACTCGCTGCGAACAGATGTGGCTTGCCCGCATTCTTGCTTTTGAGCAGGGGCGAAAACAACGCAACCCTCGCAGGATGGGTGACTGCGAGGGCTGCGTTGTGTTTTGGTGGGAGGGACTCGCGCCAGTTATTTCCCGTATGCCCCGTTGAAACCAAAGCCCTTGCCGCCCATTCCGCCCATGCCCATCATCCCCATGCCACCCATGCCATACATCCCGCCACCCATGCCGCCCCTCCCCAACATCCCGCCCATGCCGCCAAAACCACCCATTCCGCCCATGCCCATCATCCCCATGCCGCTCAAGCCCATCAAACCCATGCCGCCCATTCCCCCCATGCCCATCATCCCCATGCCGCTCAGGCCCATCATCCCCATGCCGCGCAACCCCAGCCACCCCCTCCCACCCATGCCCAGCATACCCCCCAGACCCATC